>NZ_JAZDXA010000011.1:0-126565 GCF_040170545.1 Sphingobium sp. MK2 | reverse complement strand
AAATTTGTTGGTTGTCTTGCTCATAACGGATGCTCCTTCTCACAAGTTGGAGCCTCCTGGAAACCCGGGGCGCTTCAGATGGTGTCGATGAACACCATGTAGGGCTCGCCAGTCTGCTTGCGGACCTCGACCATCTTGCGGAAGAGCGTGCGGGCGTGGACCTCCTTGGTCACCTGCTTGGTCTTAGGATCGACCAGCGGGAACATGGCGTCGGCACGGACGGCCTTCATGAAGTCGTCGGTCAGATTGACCGCGTTGTGGAGGTTGAGCGCCTTGCGGTTTGCATCGCCGCCGGAGGGCTTCCGCATCTCCAGCCATTCTTCGATCTCAGGATGCGAGACATCGAGATAGGCGGCATAGGAACCGCGCCGCGTCTTGCCCTGTGAGAAGGCAAGAATCCAGCGATCCATGGGAACGGTGAAAGCCAGCGCGCCGGACGTGGCCGAGCCCTTCGACGTGCTGGTGCCCAGCGAACGCAAGTCGCCGATATAGGCACCCACACCACCACCGACCGACGACAGCATGGCCGTCTCTTCATAATGGTCGATGATGCCCCGGCGGCTGTCGGGCATGTAGTTCAGGAAGCAGGAGATGGGGAGACCACGGCCGGTGCCGCCATTGGACAGCAGCGGGGTGGCGAACATGAACCAGCCGCGCGTCACATAGGAATAGAGGCGGTTGGCATGAGCGGCGTCATCACCAAATGCAGCACAGGCGCGGGCGAAGGCTTCTTGCGGCGACTTCTCATCGCCAACGAGGTATCGGTCTTGAAGGGTTTCGAGGGCGTGACGGGTCAAGCGACCATCACGCCCAAGGTCGATAACGACCTCGTTCGGGTTTACGGGCATAGGTGGGGATTTACTCGTGGAGAGGAGAGCAAGGGGACAGCCATGATACACAATCATGACGTGGAAAACAACAAATCTATCTGGTGGAGTGCCAGATAAATATCTTGACACCTACACTGCGTGGCGGCGCTCAACTGGTTGTGGAGGAACACCCGGATCGGAGAGGACTGCGATCTCGATGTGGATGTGGGTGCCTTTGTTACCCATGTCGTAGGTGAACGTCTGCCCACCTTCATAACGACGCAGGATGGTCAGATCGAGCGTGGGCATCTTGCACGCCGACAATGCATTATTGACGACCTGCACCATAGGTCCTTCGGCCATCGTGCCATCGATAAGCAGGAAGCCGTCTGCCGCCATTTTGAGGTGGAAGCGCGCGTAGCTGGTGTCCATCAGTTCACGATGCTCTGGAATGCCTTGGCGACAGAGAAGCGCGGCAGGGCAAGACCGGTGCCATAGGCCCATACCTTACCGTCATGAGATCGCACACCATACGAGCCGACCTCGATACCATCCGCCATAAGATCGTGGCCAATGTCTGTCTGAACCGGATCGGCCTTGAGGCCATGCACACGAAAGAAGCGTTGAGCCTCAACCACCATTGGTTCGTAGTCGGGGTCTTCCCCTGTGTTGTCGAACAGTTCGACCTTCATGAACATCGACTGGCGGAGGATGTCGTATTGATCCTCGACGCGAAAACAGGGCGTCACACCGACATATCGGCCGGGAGGCAAGTCGAGCGTGATGAAGCCCTGCTCGGCGGAGCCTACCAGAGGAAGGTCAAAAACATTTTCGATACCATTGCGAGCGACGGTCACCACGAAGCGCGGACTATCGGCAGGAAGGGTGGCGTCGATCGCAGCCATGGGGACGACCCACGGCACCTCGCGATATTCATAGCCGAGCGATTTGTAGAACTGGACCGCCTCGCCAAGCAGGGCATAATCGATCTTGGGTGTGATGTTCATCAATCGTCCTTGAGAACGTAGAGGGCGATGCCACCAAGGATTGCGTAGGCCGCTCCGGCGACAAAGCGCGCGGAGTTAGGCCAATCCGCAACCGGATAGGCCTGCCAAAATGTGAAGCTGACCAGAGCCCAAGCAATCAGAGACGGGGCGACGCCGATGCACGACGCGAACACAAATTTAAGGCATAGGTTATTCATCGGGCCGACCTGTGTCCGTTCTTGAAGGCTCTGCCAGTGATGGCGGCCATGGTGATGAGATCGTCCAGCGAAGAGCCGGGATGGTGGCGGCGCAGGTATCCCTCCACTGCGCCGACGAGATCGCTCAGTTCGACCAACGCCATAATGCGTGCGCCCTGAGAATGAGCGTCGGCGAGTTCCATAGCCTCCTCGATAATCTTCGAGGGTTCGCCAAACTCGCCGCGAGGGATTTCGCTCAGATGATAGCCGGGGAGGGGCATCAGGCGGCGCGGAACCGCTGGCCGGTGATGCTCTCGGCAACGGCCAAGAAGAAGTCGGCGATCATTTCGCCGATACGCTTGGCTTGAATTTCGAGGTCGGTCATAATGTCTCCTGTTGCTCCGAGTGACTATTGAAACTGTCACTCGGAGTCAACGAAAAAGCGCCGGATTACGACATGATATATTTCCAGCACGCGACGATAATCGCGCACAGGATCGACAGCCCGGCGAGCCCGACGACGATCAGACCGGCACAGCCCAGCCGCCAGATGCGCTTGAACTGTCTTTCGCGCTGCTGCCGCATCAGTGCAGCTTCGGGGTTCCAACTCATTAGTGGATCGTCTTGTCTGCACGCTGCTGAGCAGCGGCGTCGGAATAGGCGAGGTTGGCATAGCGCACGCCGAGCTTGGTGACGTTGGCCTGTAGCACTTCCGCGCGACTGATGCCGCAGGCCTCGCGGATCGCGGCCAACACGGTCTCCAGCAGGTAGAGCTTATGCACAAGGGCGGCGCGATCGAGCGGTTTGTTGTAGATCACCCACTTCTTGACGACATCGAACACATCTGCCGCCGTCTGCGGAAGGTAGGTGTAGTCCGAGGCGAGGACCACCAGATCGTCAGGGATCGTTTCCTCATAGAGGATGTCGGTAATCCGGCGCAGGCCTTCCACATAGAACTCGATGTCGCCGAGTTCCTCGATCAAATTCTCGCGATCGAGCTTCCGACCGCCGATGTCATGATCACGCAGCGGCGTGAACAGTTCCCCGGCTTCACCGGGGATGCAGGAGGCCATGTGCCATGCGTCGGCCTTATCCGGGGTCAGCGTCGCAAGGATCGCATCGCCCGGCTTGACCAAGGCCGCCACGAACGGCGGATAGGTGGTCTGTGAACCATTGGGAAGATTGTAGAGCATGAGACTCCTTATGCAGCGAGCGCCTCAGGGCGGCGGTCGGGGTTGATAATCTGGAGGGAGGTGGGGTCGATGTCGTTGTTCTGTTCGACGATCTGTTCGGCAAAGGCCCACACCCTCTGACCGAACTCAGGCGACTGAACGAACGAGCGGAGGAAGGCACCGGCGACGTTCGCCCCGGTCATGAGGTTCGGCTCTGCGGCGTCTTGTTCAGCGCTGATTTCGTAGCGGAACTCACCCGTGGTGATGTCGAGGTCGGTCAGGGTGAGGGTAATCTTGGCCATGAATCTAAGCTCCTTGTGATTCGGTGAATGCGGTTATGTTCTCAGTTTGTTCGCATGTAGGAAAGAGGAAAAATCCTACGCGGCGATGGGGAAGTCGAGGTCCTCGTTCGCGATGAATTTGCGGTGCTGCTGCCAGCCCCACAGGTTCCCGTGACGCTCCGGGTTCATCCAGCGGGGCTTTTCGCCCTTGCGCAGGAGGAAGTCCGGCTTGGCCTGATGTTCGGTCGGGCTGGCGTGGATAAGGTCAGCCGTGATCAGACGCTCGAACAGCTTGAAGTCAGCATCGATCGAGGTCGGCTTGCCGTCGTGCCCGACATAGGAGACACGGGCGCAGCGGGCGGCCGAAATCTTCTTGAGCGTTTCCAGCAGTTCAGGCCCGGAGATGACGCGACCATGCTTGGCGTAGAACCAGTCAGCAGCGCGGTCATAGTCAACCGCTCCGTCGATGTAGGGCAGATGCCACTCACCATCGCGCAGATGCTGGGGTTTGGAGTTGGCCAGAGCATCCTTCCACGCCACCGCCAAGGCGGCGATCGTGGGATCAGCGTCGCCATGATCGCGCAGGCCGAAGAAGTTCTGGGTGAGCGACGTGGTGACCAGCGTGCGGATGTGCTGATACGGCTCAAGGTAGCGATTGACATGCTGCTTGTGGAAGCCAAGGTTCGCAAGATCAGCGGCACCCTTGGCAGCATGTTCGAACATGTCGCGGACGATCGCTTCACCCTGCCGGACCTGCTCATCACCGGCCTTGGTCCAACCCTGCATACCGGACTCTTCCATCCGCCACTCGGCGGGAAGAGCCATGTTGGCACGAATGTCGGCCAACATACGCAGGAACGGGATGGCGCGAGACGACGCAGCGTTGCGACTGAACCGCCGATGAGTCATAAACTCGGCGTGGATAAAGCGGGGGTAGGTGAGGGCGACGGTGACCAGTTCAGGAGCGTCCTGACCGATGCTATGCTTGATGACGACTGCGGACTGCAAATGCGGACCCCTTCTTATGCGAGAGCAGCGAGCTTCTGGAGGAAGCGGCTCTGAAATTCCTGAATGACGCGGGCGACCTGCTCACCAGCACGAGCGGCCCGGTTCTTGATTTTTTGGGTGTCCGGCAGAGCCGAGATCAATCCGTCAATCAAAGCCTCGCTTTCATGTTCCCCCGGCGTGGGCTTCTGCCACTCCGCTTCGACGCCGATGGGGACGCCACCCAATTCGATGATCTCCATCACCTCGTTCAGAAACCGAACGTCAGTGACCACGACTTTCCCATTCCTGAGCAGCGGCTTGGTAACCTCCACCCAAAATTCTTCGTGCATGAGCTTGCGACCCCAATCGGTCCCCAAGGTCTGCATGGCGTGTCGGGGAGAACGGCCCGCCAGATATGGCGTGGGCTCTTCCTTCAAATCGCCTTCGATCATCCTCTCGATCGTGTCCGGATCGGCCCCCTGATAGGCGAGCAAAGCCCGGATCATCGTCTTCAAGGCCCCGGCGAATTTCACATTCTCGTAGCCCTGCCCCAGCAGCGTTGCAGCCGCTGTATCTTTCCCACTCCCCTTTCGGCCGATCAAGCCGACGAGTGTTGGTGTCGATGTCACTTCGTCTAAATCCTTCTTGTTTGCCTGTCCAGTGCTTGAGATGAAACGTGTGAAATTATCGATGAACCGATGGAACCCGCTATTAACAGGTTGTTTACGGTGTCGCTTCGCCTCTAACAAAAGCCGTTATTTTTCAATATCATGCGGAGGTAGGATTTGCGGATTCTAGCGGAAGAAACTTCCGCTCACAGAGGAAGAAACTTCCGCCAAAATCACCGAATCACTCCGGGGCGACGATGATGAGTCGTTCGGCAGCGCGTGTGATCGCGGTATAAAGCCACTGGTCTGCGGCTTCCTTGAACACCCATGATTCGTCGTGGACGATCACTTCATCCCACTGCGAACCCTGACTCTTGTGACAGGTGATCGCCCAGCCAAAATCGACACTGTGATCTGTGATCCGGCTTTTGAACGCCGCCTGCTTGGACGCCGAGGACCAGTTCTTCTCGCGTTTGAGGTGTTCCTCGAACAACCCTTGATAGGTGAACAGGCGTTTGGCCGCGCCTTCCTCGTCCTTGATGTCGAGGATGAAACGGGCAGAACCCTCTTCCAGATCGTCGTGATCGGACGCGGAAAAGATGGAGGTGCCATTCACCAGCGCCGGATGAATCTTGGAGTTCTTGCACATGATCAGCGGTTCGCCCGCCTGCGGTGCCGTCAGTCCGCCGAAGCCAGCAGCCTTCCTGATCTTGGACGTAAGCTGCCACCGGCGCTTGTTGGTGCCGCAGATGATCTGGGCATCACGCGCAAGATCGAGACTGAACTCGTCCTGCTTCGGCCGGATGATCATCACCCCACCACCATAGTCACCATAGTCGCCGCGCTCGCCCTTGCGGACCATCGTGGCAAGCCGAATGATGGGGTTCTCGGCCGCCTGCCGGTGGATTTCGGTCAGGAAGAAGTCAGGCGTCCCGCTAAGGAAGCCCGGTTCATCGCCGACTGGCGGAAGCTGGCCGGGATCGCCGATGGCGAGGACCGGGATTTCAAATGACGCAAGGTCTTCCGCCATCTCGACACCGACCATGGAGGCTTCGTCGAGGATGATGATTTTCTTGTCGTCAGTGATGAGCTTGGAATCAGGGTTCAGCGAGAACCGCAGATCGTCCATGGTGTAGGCGCGATCCAAATCCTTTTCGAGGATATGGATTTTACGCTCCTGCTCCTTGAGTTCCATCCGCAGGTTAGCAGGGGGAGGATCGGCCGCACCTGTCTTGAGCGCCATCCACTGTGTCTTGGCCTCCTCAAGCTGCTTCTCCAGCACCTCGGCCTTCTGCATCTTGGGCTGATAGATCAGCGAGTGGACGGTCGAAGGATATGCGTTGGTGAAGCCCTGTGCCCGGAGCTTTTCACCCATCACCTTGGCGGCCTTGCCGGTGGGCGCACAAAAGGCGATGTCGGCGACCGTGAGGCCAAGTTCATTCATGATGTCGGGCAGGATCGTGGATTTACCGGTCCCGGCGAAACCCGCCAGCACGAACACCTGCTTGATGGCAGTGTCGTTCTTGAACCAATTCACGATCTTCTTGACGCCGGACACCTGCTGCGACGACAGGGTTACGGACATAGTGATCCTATTTTATCTGGAGCGGCCACAGCCGCCTTCGCGCGCCAGCGCCTTCAAGAACGCCGGAGAGGCTTTTTCTCGAAGTAGGAGGGGTCACCGGTGATGACCCACAGAACTGCTTGGAGCAGCGCGGTCGAAAGAAGGTGGACGGCGTAGAAAGGGAAGATGAGGACCCTCACCACCAATTCGCTCGCCGCGCGGACGCCGAAATAGCGATCGAAGAGAGCCTTCCCTACGAAGCCAGCAACGAACAAGCTGATGATGAGGGCGTGCTGCATCACGCGGGCGTGACGTAGCCAAGCTGGCGACTGTCGAACAACAGCGCAGCAGCAGCCAATAGATCGCGGAACTCGCCTTCTTCCATGACCAACGAACCACGGCCGTTCACGCCAACCGTGTAGGTCTTGACGGGCACATTCTCGCCATGGATGACATTGATCAGCGCGTTGTTGCAGAAGGTGCCGTCGATGGAGACACCGGGAGCCTTCTGGAACTCACCGGTGCTGTGTGCCTTTGGCAGGCGATCGAAAAACTGCATTGGAATATCCCGAAAAAAGGGGAGGGGCACGAGGCCCCTCCACCAGATCAGTCGAAGCGACGCATCCGAGCGGACGGCGCAGCGCGCCCGGCCGAACGACCACGCGGGGCCGGGGCGACCTCGCCGTCATCTTCATCGGCGGGGGCGGTGTCAGCAGCCGCAGCGCGGCCACGACGTGCCGGAGCGGGCTCTTCCTCCGGCTCTTCGACCGGCGGAGCGGCACGACCACGACGGGCCGGAGCGGGCTCTTCCTCCGGCTCTTCAACCGGCGGAGCGGCGCGACCGCGACGTGCCGGAGCAGGTGCTTCTTCCTGCTCATCATCGACCGGCGGCGCGGCGCGACCACGGCGAGCCGGGGCAGGCTCTTCCACCGGCTCCTCGACTGGCGCGGCGGCGCGGCGACGCGGAGCAGGCTCTTCGTCGGCGGCAGCAGCAGCACGACCGGCACGGGCAGGAGCAGGCGTCGGTTCGGGCGCATAGTCGCGCTCATCTTCGTCGGCACCGAGCGTGAGGCCAGCGAGTTCATCCTCGCTGATCCAGCCGACGATCTTGAAGAGCAACGACCACTTCTTGCCGTGCTTCTTCTGCTTGGGAATGTAGCTTTCCGTCTGCAGTTCGACGATCGGCAGTTCGCCCATGTGCTGGGTGAACAGCTTGCCATAAGCACCCGACAGCTTCTTGACCGAGCGAACGGCACCGCCGGTCGAGGTCTTGAACAGGAGCTTGGTGCCCACGGTCTCATGATTGGCGTCTTCGCCATATTCCAGCAGGACCGCCGGGAACGCGGCGGACTCGCGCCAGCCGTCGTCGGGATCGTCATAGGGACCATGGTCTTTCAACTCATGCTCGAAGGGCGGCTTGCCTTCGGTGACCAGCTTGAGGATTTCCTCCTCGACCTGGCTTTCGACCCAACAGGTCCAGCCGAACTGGAGGCCGTGCATGTCCACGACGATACGCGAACCGACCGGCAGTTCCTCGTCATCGGAGCCGAAAGTGATGTCGCCGGTGTTGCCGTTGAACTTGAGATACGCACCGGTATCCACATCGCGAGCCGCTTCGGCCCACGGGTTGACGCCGCCATAAGCGGCAAGGGCGGTGGACGCGCCCGACGAAGGAACGAGTTGTCCCATATTTACTCCTGAGGGTGGGGATTATAGCGAAACTGTCGCTATCACAGGGGAGTGTCCGTCAGGCCGTCCCTGACGGACACGAAATCAGGCGGCGGTCGTGCCCGTGGGCAGCGCGGCCTTCATGTTCTTCGCGATCTGGGCGTCGCGCGCGGCGGTCGCCAGCTTGTCAGCGATCTTCTTCGTGGCGTCGGCATATTCCTGATCGACCATCGACTGATGATTGTTCAGGGTGCTGATGACCTTTTCCTGCTCGGCGACGAAATCGTCGAAGCGCTGGTCGAGCAGGGTGATGAAATCGACGAGCGACTGGATGTTCCGCGCCACAAGGCGCAGAAGGGTAATCTTCACAATGTTCATGGGGGTCCCTTTCAGGGAGGCAGGTTGGCGGTGGGAAAACTCAGGGCCGGTTCGCTGAGTGGTTTGCATCGGCTAGGTGGTCTGAGTAGCCAGATCACCTCCATGTGTCAAGTTAAAATAACACATGGAGGTGAAGAAAACTATCCGACTGGTTCCTTGATCTTCACGACCAGACGCTCGAAGCCAGCGCCCTCTTTCTGGTAATCTTCGATCTTGATACCGTCAGCCGCCATGGCGAGGAGGTCCGTGGACTTCTTGCCATTGAGCCACGACATCGAGATCGAGAAGCGGTCATCGCCTGCGCCCTTGGTGTTCGCCGCACGCAGCGCTTCCTTGATCTCCTCATCGACGAGCTTCTTGTCCTGCTTGGCGGTCTTTTCGATCTCCGCAAGCGACCGCTGACGTTCGGCCAGCACCGCCAGCCGATCAAGGACATCTGCCGGGAGCTTCTTCGCCTTGACCTTGGGCATGAGTTCGCCCTGTGCGATGGCGCATTCCTCCGTGAACTCGCAGAGCGCACAGTCGCCGGTGATCTTGCCCTCGGCCATCAGTTCAGTCGGCTCTTGCGTCGCATAGACGAGTTTCGCCCGCTCGATCGCCTTGGCATAGACCTTGGGATCATATTCGACAGGGTAGCACCGGATGTCGGACAGGAAGCTCGCGTTGAAATAGATGATCACAGCGAACTTCGGCCGATAGTCGGTCAGGTCGTGCATGAGCCCCATCTGGACCTGCGTCTGCCCGACGTGGACCTGTTTGGCCTCCTTGATGTTGGAGCGGGGATCGAAGCTCTTGAACTCGACGACAAATTCACCAGTGCCTAGCAGCGAGGGGATACCAAGCTGCGCCAGTGCATCGTCGTCGGCATCGATCACCAGACCGTCCGGCGTTGCCGACAGACGACCCTTCTTCAAGGTCTCCTGATCGGACCCGGCGTAGATCAGCTTGGCGTCGGTGCCCTTGAGGATACCCATCACGGCCGGGACCGCGACGTTGTTTTCGATCACGTCGCCGCGCCGCGCCGCGCCCCAATCCTGCTCATGATCGTCATCGGCCTCGTAGCCAAACTTCTTGAAGAAGTTCTTGCGGAGACAGGTGAAGACTTCGGAAGCGCCGAGGGACAAGGTGCGGTCGTATTTCCACACCTTTTCCTCACCTGCCGAGAAGGCCTCGAACAGGTTGTTAAAGTCGAGCGCCGCCATATCAGTCGATCCGAACGGTCGAGGTCTTACCGAAGGGCGACCAATTCGAGCAGACGACGCCCGACACCATTTCACCACGGGGATTGCGTGCGGTGAAACCAGTGGACTGATCGTCGTCCTTACCGCAGCCAGTGAAGCGGTAGCCGGTGGTCGTCACGTCGGTGAAGCCCATGGCACGCACCGCACGATCAGCGCCCGTCGCATCCGAGCAGGACGCAAGGAGGGTTGCGGCGAGCAGCGTGCCCGCCAACATAATCTTTCGCATGTTGTTGATTTCCTTGTATTTACAGGGAGGTTTGGAAAATCCAAGGCCGGTGCTTACGCAGGCTGGCGAGCTTCGCCTCCCGCATCACGACGAACTCGCCAATCGTGATGAAGTCCGGATTGGCGATCAGGATTCCAAGGACGGTGTGGAGATCGACCAGTTCGGTCTTGAGGTTGTCGAGGTTGGTGGCGGTCCGCCCCTGATCGGCATAGGGCACGAAGTCTTCGCCGGAGTCGGCGATCTTGCAGCGCTCCTTGATGACCTCGGAGCTTTCCTCGATCACCAGCGTGAGGAGTTTGTCGATGCGGGTGTCCATCAGTGCAGCACCATGGTTTGCAGGCCGTATTTGCTGCTGGTCTTGTTGAACTTGGCGCGGGTGGCGGCTTCCAGATCGATGTCGAAACGCCCCGCCAAGGTATAGGCCGTCACCAAAACCGTGTTGAGCGCCTGCATCAGTTCGTTCGGTGTCGCTCGCGATCCGACGAGGCCAAGTTGCTCGCGTTCGAGCTTCTTGACGATGTTCTGGGCGACACCGACATCCGCGCCGAGGCCGATGAACAAGGTGGACGTGCTGACATCTTCGGAAGGAAGGGCGTATCCCTTGACAGTGATGCCGGTCTTGATGGCGATGTTGATGGTGCAGATCACCACGTCACCAAGCTCGTCGGCCAGATTGGCGTAGGTGTCCTCGTCCGGCACGGAGGAAATCTCCTCCCAGAGTTCGAGAACCTCACCGGCCTCGCCGCCAAGTTCGTTGCTGAAATAGGACAGGCTCATCGGCGCGGCGGCGCACCATTCGACCTGACGCGCGGACGACGCCTCAAAGAGGGTGGGATAGAAGATCATGCTGCGGATGGGTCCGGTTCGTTGTGCCAATAGGCGACGGCAAAGGCGTCGGCTTCGGCGAGATGGATGAAAGGCCCGTGGTTGTTGCCTTTGGGGTCGGTCCACCACCACATGCGGGTCGCATCCTGCCAAGGATGAACGGTGCCGTTATGCTGCTGGTGGTTGGTGGCGAGGAACTGGCTCTTGAACGGTCCCTGCAGCCCTGTGTGGCGGTCGCGATACCACCACGTCCCTCGGATCGGCCCGTTGAAGCCGTCCTTGATCTCGAACGGCGCGCCGAACGGAAAGGACTGCTTCGGGTTGATCTTGAGGAGCTTGCCCTCGAAGCTCATCAGGCCTCCATCTGGTAGGTCACCGTGACCGGGACGGTCTGGAGAGACAGAAGCGACCGACTGACGACGGCGACTTCATCGTCGGACATCTTGGAGCCCAGAAGACGGCGCATCATGTCCTTGATCTGGTCCATGACCTCGGTCGCTTCTGGGTCGGTCGCCATGGCGGCGGAGAGCAGCGGCGTGCCATCCAGACCGATGGCGTGGACGCCGAACATTTCCTGTGTGAAGGTCTTCATGCGGCGAGAGCCTTTGCTTCTTCCCACGCTGCAAACTCCTCGTCGAAGTAACCTTCATCGACGAGCAAGTTGAAGACGCGGCGTGTTGCCTGAATGTCCACAATTGCCGAGTGAGCATTCTCCAACTCTTCATTGAAGAAGAACTGATAGCACTCCGACAACTTGGGCCACTTAAAGTTGGTCCGGTTGTCCTTCTTGGGCAGCTTGAGGATGTTGGTGGTCTTCTCCATCGTGCAGAGCGTTGGCTTGCCACACAGGACGGAGTAGGGATTGCGCTCGGCATTGAGCCGGGCGTGCTCGATCGCCATGAGCTTGCGGTCGAAGGCCACGTTGTGGCAGACGATGAAATCACAGTTTTCGGCCGCGATCATGAACAGATCGACCGCATCAGCGATGGGGATGCCGCTTTCGTAGCACATGTCCTCGGTGATGCCGGTCAGTTCGCGGGCTTTCGCCCCGATCGTCCAGTTCTGGGGAGTGATGAGGGTATCCACCACCATGGCGTCAGTCCGGTTGATTTCCAGAATGAAGCCAAGCTGGGTGACGTGAGGCTGCGACGGATTGCTCAGCAGTTCCGAGCGCAGCGGGAGACCGGTGGTCTCGGTGTCGAAGAAGAGGAACTTCATTCGCCACGAGCCTTCGAGATGAAGGCGTCGGCGGTGAGGATCGACGGTTCGACCGAGCCGCTCACGACGATCTCGTCGAGGCGGCAGTCGTTGTCCGCAAAGCGCAGCGCGCTGTGCATGGCGTTGTGGATCAGCGTGTAGAGCCACGAGCGGAGGACGATCTGGATGATCGGCAGCAGCGCGACCCAGAGCGGCATAGCGACCCAGCCGGTGAAGTAGAGGGTCAGCGAGATGATCGCGGACACAGCGGTCGCGATCATATAGACCAGACCACCAGCCCCGGTATTGGGGTAATAGTTCTGGGACAACACGATGGGGTTCATGAAATCTCTCAAGCAAAAGGGGAGGATCGCCCGGCGGCATGGGAGCCGCCGGGCTGGGCGAAACGGGTTCGCTTGAAATGTCGGAGAGTTGTTCTGACGTAGCAGACTATCTCCAAATGTCAAGCTAAACTGTCACTTTAGTGCGTGTGCATCCATGTGATTCCGGTCGATGCCGATGCTTCGACAGGCAGTTCGAAATCGAGGAACTCACCTGCGGCCTTGGCAGCTTCGATGCAGATGCGGGCGATGTCGGCTGCGTGCTCCTCACGGCACGCGATCTGGACCTCATCGTGGACCCACGCGCAGAACACGAAGTCGGCATCCCAGCCATATTCGTAACCGGCCGTGGCCAGCATGTCTTCGAGCAGGATGATCCACCAGTTCGCGATCGTCGCGCCCATCCCCTGCAAGTCGGTGTTCAAAGCAGCGTGCTTAGAGCGAACGAACAGGCGACGGCCGTCCAGACCAGTGATGTATTTCCGGTTCGCTTCACGCTGGGTGTCACGGATGACGCGGCTCAGCGCCGGGAGGTTGCGAAGGAAGCGGGCCTTGAGTTCCTTACCGATCTTGGCCTGCACATGCGGTGGTGCCAACGGCGACACAATCTTGCCGATCTTCTCGTCACCTGCCCCGTAGAGGAAGGCGTAGATAAAGGTCTTGGCCGTGTCGCGACTGTCAAGCCCGGCAAGCGTCTGGTTTTCGGAGTGGATGTCACCTTCCAGCAGCACCTTACCGTAGGCACCGCCGTCGTAGCGCGCCATGCGGTGCGCCAGACAGCGAAGCTCGATGCCTGCCAAGTCGGAGCCGACCAGCAGCCAGCCCTCCGGACAGCCAAAGAGAGAACGACATTCCAGACCCCAGCCGCCCTTGAGACCGAGCAGCTTGACCGTGACCTTCTCGTCCGGGTCCATCGTCTGCCACCCGTCCTTGAGGACGACCGGCTGCTTGCCCCACATCGCGGTAGCCTTGACGATGCCGTCGTAGCAGCCGGGGTAGGCGGCGATCAGATCACCGACGCGGACCTTCTTCGACTTAACCGCCGGGACCTGCGCCAAGTTAGGAAAGGCGTGGGTCGCACGGGTCGTAACCGCGCCACATGGATTGACGTAGGCGTGGATGAATCCATTTACCTGAACCTTGAGCCAAGCCTGATTACCGTCCTTCAACTGGCCCATCAGCTTGTTTACGGCCATCAGGTCAGCGAGATGCTCGGCGACGGGGAAGCGATCCATGATCCGTCGCAGGATCACGTCGTTAGCTTTGACGTTACCCTTCTCGGTGTAGTCCTCGTCCTCCGGCTCCCAGCCCATATCCTGCAGGCGCGACGTGATCTGGGGACGCGAGCGCGGGTTGAACTCCTGCCACTTGATCGGCGTGAACCACGAGCCAGTGTCCCACCGCGCTTTCAGCGGATCTTTGTATTTCGGGCTGGTGGTCGTCCGCTGCTTGGGAACGCCCCACCAACGCACAGCGTCGATGTCGTCATCATCGATCCCGAAGTCCGGGAAGGCGTCGCCGGTGGCGTTACGACCGACCGGCGGCGCGTTGATGCTCTTCTCCGGGACATAGCGGCCGGGGAACTCGATCGTGAGTTTGGCTTCCAGTTCGCCGCGCGCCTTCTCCAACGCACCGGCGAGAATGTCAGCGCGCTCCACATCGAACATGAAGCCGTTCTCCTGCTGGCGAGCCATCAGGTCAGCGAGACGGTGCTGGACGAACACAGCGGAAGGTGCAGCTTCGCGGCTCTCGATCATCTTGACCAAGAGTGAAGTCACGTCCACGTCGTTGACGCAGTATTCTTCGAGTTCTGGGGTCCAAGTGCCCCAGACATACTGACGCATCTCATCGGTATCCTTTGCGATACCGCGAGCAAGGGCCTCCTCTTCCTTCTTCTTCTTGTAGTCGCCCTTATACATGCCAAGGCGCTGGCCCCAGCTATCGAGAGTGTGCTTGCCGATGTTCTTGCCGTCGATCTTCTGCTGCTCGAACAGCCGGAAATCCTTGTCCTTCTGATCGGGGAACAGGAGACGGGCGAGAACCAGCGTATCGCGGATGCGGGCTTGCGGTTGCCAGCCGAAGAGAAGCTCCAGCATCGGGATGTCGTAGGCCACGATGTTGTGGCCCATGATCGTCTCCGCGCTGTCGAGCAGGGCGAACAGCTTATGGATCGTGTCTTCGCGCTTGTTACGGCGGAAGACCCAACGCTGGCCGGTGTCATAATCGCGGACGACAACGCAGTGGACCGTGGTGACCTGATGCAACAGGCCATCGGTTTCAGCGTCAAAGACGAGGATACGATGCTTCGGAGGAGCGAGCTTCACGGGAGCGTTTGCCTTGAGCAGAATACTGTCGCAGTGACAGCGAAGGGGAGCGCACCAGCACAGGAGGTCCTTTCCCCGGAGGGCGGACACATCGAGATCGGGGAGCACGAACTCCTCGAACTTGTCGCAAACCATGTCGCGACTGCCGTGCTGACCGGCGATGTAAGGGTTCCCGTAAGGGGAGCCTCGGCCACAATAGACCGCCGACTTTGGGTGGTTCTTGTGGCGGAGGTTCCAGACCTTAGGTGTAGGCAGGGGGATCATCATCCGGCTTGAACAAGAGCAGGAAGCCGACCAGCGCGACCGCCGCGAATTTCAGCGGCAGCAGCATGTCGGAGACGACGGTGTGCATCTCGTATGTCGTCATTGGTTGATCTTCATGAGCTTGGGCTTGCGGGTGACCCCGGCCTTGAGCACGTCGTGATAGCCATAGTCGTGGCAGACGATCTTGCCCTTGAGCCGACCGAAATTGGCCCAATGGATGTCGGTGAAAAAGAAGGGGACTTCCTTCACCTCCTTCTCGAACTGCTGCTGCGTGATCGGCTGCGTGCGGGCCATGATGAGCGCACCAGCCCAGATGTCGATGTCGATCACCGGCGCGAAATACTTGGCGAGATCGGTGTCTTTGACCTCGTTCCAAAGCTCATATTCCGCGACGTTGCAGAAGACGCGGGAAGCGTATTCCAGCTTGATCACCCGCGACGGATCGTGCCGCAGGGCAAAAACCCGCCGCGTCGATCCGCTACCGAGCTTCTCGCCGACCAGCAGATCGAGAGCGCACTTTTGCAGGCTCGTAGCCTCTTCGAGAATGTCAGATGCCATTAAGCGGCCTCCATCCAGCGCTCACCGATCTGGTCGGCGAAGAAGCCGCCGCCCATCATGGTCAGGATCGTGCGCTTGCCGTTGGGATAGGTGCAGATATGAGCGTGCGCCCACGACGACAGGCCGCGATTGTAGCCCATGTCCATCTTGCCGGAGACGCCGCCGATATAGGCACCGTCCGTGATCGACGGGCTATGGGTGTGACCGGTGTTGGACTTCATGCCCATGCGAGTGAACGCCGCCGGGGAAGCCTTCGCGCCGTTGGCACCAAGGTGACCGTGCATTGCACATTCGATGTCGCCACAGATTACGAACGAGGAGTCTTCATTGACGAAGACCACATCACTCGGCACCCCATTCTCGCGAAGGAAGTCCTCGAACACCGGCGGGTTGTCGTTGCCCGCCGACAGGTAGCGATAATAGCTGGCCTGCATTTCGAGGAAGAACGTCGCGTTCTCCGGGTCATCTCGATAGTCGGCCGTCTTGAGCCACTTGACCAATGCCTGATCGTGGTTGGATTCCACGACGACGGCCATGCAGTCATCACGCACGACTTCCGACAGGAAGCTGGCACACCCCAGCAAGGCGGACTTCACATTGGCAGTGCCATGTGCGTGCGTCTTGAACCGGAAGTGATGGTCCTTGATGTTGTGATGGTTCCGGGGCGCGAAGTCCGAGAGGTCGTGGTAGAACTCGTAGTTCGGGCGCAGCCAGTAGATCAGCGGCATCATACCGTTGTCCCGATCTTCCCGGTCGTTATCCCAATTCGATTCCGACCAGCGGACGCGCTCCGAGACGCTGTATCCCCAAGTTGCCTCGGCAACCTCCTCGTCCAGCTTCTCGTGATGGATGTCGCCATAGGTCAGCGCTTCTACGCGGTGCCCTTGCGTGACGCCCTCAGGAGTGATGTGACGATCGAGATCGTAGAACGAACCGTCGTCGAGGCTGTCGGCCAGCAGATGGCGGCAGAAGAACGTCCCATTCGGAAGAAGCTCGACCAGCACCGCGCCGACGACGTGATGGAAGGTGGCCTTGATCCCGGCTTTCTTTCGCACGTAGTTGGGCAGGGTGACCGCGCCCGTGGTCATGATCTGCTTTGACAGCGCGTTCTTGGCGGTGGGGATCGATTTCAACTGCACCTTGACGTGCGGGAAGATACCCCACTTGTCGCGGGTGTAGCTCTCGAAACCCGACAGCGGCTGGACGGCCGTGGGCAGCGTGTTCATCTCGCCGCAGAACACTAGCTTTGGACCGATGTTGATACGATCGTGGACGATGTAATCGTCGATGCTTGCGGCGTAATACACGCCCTCCGACCGCTTGTCGTGATCTTCGAACAGCGCCTTGTTGTAGGTGAAGCCGGAGATGATGATCTCGCAGTTCTCCAACCACTCCGCATAGGTCTTCAACGACTGCAGGAAGCTCTCATGGACTTCCGACCCATCCTGCGCCGAAGACAGGATGAAGTAGCGTGGTCGATCGCCCAGCGGCTCGAAGACTACGGGCTTGGGCGATCGGTAGGACCGGAACTCAAGGGGGAGTTGGACTGGCGGGGCGGTGTCGGGAGCCGACGCAGCGCGCTTGAGGTGAAGCCGGAGGGTTGATTCCGGCATACCGAGAGCGCGAGCAGCAGCGCGCTGACTGCCTTCTTGAGCAATCGCTTCATAAAGCTGGTTGATTTCCATGTTGGAGAAAAGCCTTGTCAGGACGCCCGGACGGGCGAGACCTTGCTGGGGTGAGAATAGACGATGGAGGCCGCACCCTTGATGTGACGCCAGTCCCAGATGAACCAAGCGTAGGTGTGGCGGGGCGATCCGGTGGAGCCCTCGATCCAGCGCGGCCGTTTCGTGACCACGATCTTCTTGTGGAACGGCGGGAGGTTGAAGAGGTCCATCCGTCCCTTGCCGCAGTCGAACTCGTTGCGGAGGAACATCACGACCTGTCCCTTGACAGGCTCGGTCAGATCGAGCGCATGGCGAACGAAGGCTTCGGCCATGCCCTTGGGATAGTCGGGCGTGGTGGCGTAGGGCGGGTTCGTCCAGATCGAGCGGATGGGCTCGCCGCCGCACTTGGGCAACGCGGTCTGGGCGAAGAAGTCCATGCCCGCCGCACCGAAGCCCTGATCGTGCAGATCGCTCGACCATGTGTCATAGCCGAAGTGCATGAGGCGCAAGGCGATGTCGCCTCGACCACATGCTGGTTCCCAAATCTTCCCCTGCGGGATGACGTGGGTCAGAGCACAGTCCACGTTCTCCTGCGGAGTGGGGTAGAAGTCTGCCTCGATCCGGTCATAGCCCGATCCGCCGAGCATGGCGGCATCGCGGCGTGCCGCTTCCCGACGACGGAGCAGGTCCGCCAGTTCGGGATCGTCGGTCGCGCTATCGGTGATGATCGGCTCATACTGCAGATCATATTCTGCAGCACTCATCGCGCTGACCCCGGAGAGGCCAGTCATCGACAACCTCCAAAAAGCCAGCCAAGAGCGCGTCGCCACAGCGGCTTTTTCATGCACTCCACCAACGCGACAGCGCGCATGAAGCGCTCGACGATTTGGTCAAACTCCTCGGTCGGAGTATCCAACCAGCACTCGAACTCCGAGCGGACGATCGCCAACTGGCCGTTGACCTTGACGTTTGTAGAGAGGGTGAACTGACTCACAGGCCATACCCCCGCTTCGCATATTCAAGCGGAACGTGGTGGCCGTCCCAGACCTTGCACTCGGCGAACTTGTCGAGGAACCGCTGCTTGGCCTCCCTCGGCGACCAGCAATAGAACTCCGGAACGACCTCATCGATCGTCTTGCCCGGATGGTCGTTCTCGTTGCTGTAAGGCACCGGCGGCACGCCGATGAGCTTGTCGCGTTCGAGGAAGATCATGTCATTGTCCACGGCACGCACGGCTTCGTAGATTTCCGGCGAAGTCGGGACGTTGAACTCGGCGAGGATCGCCGCCATCAACGCCTTCTCATAGTCGTAATAGCCGCCGAGGGCGGGCTTGAGCGGGCGCGGCACGTCGCAGAGATAGGCTTCGCTCGCGTCGTGCATCAGGCCGTAGAGAGCCGGGCTGGCGATCTTCTCCCAATCTGCGCCGGGCACGAGTTTGGAGCGGCCGATGTTGGCCAGATCGGAGACGATGACCGAATGCTGGGCAACCGAATACAGGACCGGCTCCCCGGTCGCGAGGTTCGACGTGCCGCCCATCCACCGGCACTGCAGCGAAAGGCTGTGCGCGATATACTCGATGTCGAAGACGTTCATCGGGTGAGGGGGATCGAGCGGGACGAACATGCGCCCCTTCGGAAGTTGGATTGCATCCGCGATGGGGAAGCTGCAGTCAGGGCGCACAGGCGCGCGGACGGCATCCGCAAAACGCGGAGTCCCCGGAAGGGGAGGAAACTGGCTCATGTTGGGGAGGTCCTTACTAGGTGAGGTTCTGATAGACACACGATCGCTGTGTGTCAAGTCAAAATGTCACTTGGGATCGTGTCGAATGGCGTCCATGTCCGCGCCTGCGTTCTCCAGCGCGGAAAGCATCATGTCAGCAGCGAAGGTCTGGAACAGATCGTTGAGGTAGATCATCGCCTCTTTGTAGCCGGTGCAACCTGACGCTGTGTGGGTGGAAATCCGCAGTTCCTTGGGATCACCATGGGCAGCGAACCATTGAGCGGCCTTGATACCGCGTTCAGAGCGATAGAGCTTGTCGCGAAGCTCCCGAACTGCCGCTTCGGCGTCGCCGGTCATCACTACCAGCTTCTCGGTTTGTTCGTCCGTGAGCGTCACTGCATGGTTTCCATCACTGGCGACATCGACAGGATCGCCATATTGCGATCGAGCCCGCCCGACGATAGCGCACATGGGCTGTCGTTGCTGGTGATGTAGGTGATCTCGAACACGCACTGCTCGCCGCTATAGGAGCCGGAGCGAGGGTCCCATTCGCGGAGCAGCACGCGGTCGCCGACCTTGTAGGACCGCTTGCGTTTGTCCCGCATGTCGTGCTTCTTCCGACCGGCGATCATCTCTCGATAGAACCACGGCCACGATTTCATCTCGTAGTCATAGCCCTTGGCAGCGCGGCCGTAGCAGGCCTGCAGGGGACCGGGAGGACAATTGGCGAGAATGCGGCTGAGTTCTTTTTCCTGCTCGTCCGTCAGGGGCGCGATGGTGTAGGAGGTGTCCACGCTGTTTCCTTGTTCCTTTGCCTGCGGACACGGGAGGGCAAGCGCACCCCACCCACCACCTGCGATGTCTGTTGCGTCACAGGCTGTGCAGACTTCATCGTAAGTCGATGCGTCTGACGACCGCGTGACATGCGAAGGGTGTTTAACTTGCTTCATATGCCTCCTTGGGAGTGATGTGATGGGCGCGGATGCGCCACAATTCTGTCGCCTGACATACCCCGCCCTTTCGGCCGAACTTGTCCGACAGGCCGGTGGCGTTGACGATGATGGGGAGAAGATCGGGATGCTCCGCGATATATTGATCCCACAGGTCCGCGTAGAGCTTGCTGACCTCCGCGACATTGACTGGCCGAAAGCCTTTGGCCTCTTTGACGGAGAGACCGGTGTCACCATTGCGAAAGACCTTCGCGGCCTGATATTGTTGCTCAATCGTCTTCCCGTTGACGCGAGCATAGAAAGCGCTGAACCGGCGGTCACCGGCGCTGCTGCATTCGAGGAAGGGCGCTTCACCGTGGCGGATCATCGACGCCTCCCACAGTGACAGGCCTGTCCGCCGTGGAGTCGTCTGCCGTTGTGGCAACGAGAGCAGTGCGAAACGCCGTCGCCCGCAATATGCATCGCGAACGTCAGCGCGGCACGCCGCTGCAATTCCTGCTGGTGTCCTTCGTTCAGGATGACGATCGTCTTACCGCCGCTCACGCTACTTCCTTCTGCTGGCGCTCGTTATCATTCACGCCGTTTGGTTCGGGACCGTCCACGCCACGCTGGATCATGTCGATGCGCTGGATGAGGGTGTTGATGGTCATGGCGTCCATGGTTCCATCGACGACGAGATATTGGATGAGAACATTGTGTTCGAGGCCGATCCGGTGGGCGCGATCCTCACACTGCTCCATGTCGCCGGGCACCGACCACATTTCGATAAAGACCACGACGGTGGCTTCGGTCAGCGTGTGTCCGGTGCCGCCCGCCTTGATGTTGGCGATGATGACATTGCAGTCCTCTTCCGGCTCGATGCCAAGGTCCTTGTCGCCTTGGAACCGGAGCTTCTCGGCCTCCACCTTCTTGGGTGTCATACCACCGACGATGCGGGCGGCCGTGGGGAACTGTTCGCGGATCGCCGCGACGACATCGGTGTGAATGGCGAAGACGATCACCTTCTCACCGGAATCCACAAGCCGCTTGATATGCTCGGCCGCCATCGGCACCTTCGACAGGGCGAGGTTATGTCGCGCCTCGGAGTAGGCTGCAAAGCCCGGTTCGACTTCACCACCGGACAATTCACCGAGCGCCTCCCGGTCGAAGTCGCCGCGCAGGATCGTGGTCATCGTATCGAGCATGAGGCCGGGGTCAGCCTCTTCGAGAGCCATCTTCGGCTTATAGTCGATACCGATGTTCACCGCGTCGAGCATGGCCAACGCATCAGTGAACTTGTCGCGCTCGGTCTTGATCATCTTCTTCAAGCCCTCAGGCGGAAGAACCACGACCTCGCGTGTCTTTTCAGGGAGGTCTTTCAAGACGTTCGACTTCAAACGACGCACCATGAAACTCTTGCGGAGCTTCTCGTTCAGTTCCTCCAGATTGGAGCCGCCGGTGACATCGAGACCGAAACCGTTTTCGTAGGCGTCGCAATAATTATACGCGAATCCCTCATAGGACTTGCCCAATTCCTCTGGGTCGAAGTCGCGGATGATCGGCCACATGTCGATCGGTCGCTTCATCATCGGTGTGCCAGTCAGCATGAGCCGCTTGTTGGCACGCAGCAGGCCCGCGACCTTCCGGATGATCTTCATCTTGGGATTGGCCCACTTCTTGCGGACCTCGCGCTTGAGCTTCTTGTCGTAATACCACTCGCCGAAGATCGCCTTCGTCCGGCTCGACTTCGGGTTGGACGCGAACTGTGCCTCGTCGGCGATCAGGATACCCCAATGTTCCGCCCAAAGCGCGTCCCTATTGCGCCACAAGATGTCGTAGTTGATGATGACGAAATCGGTGTCCGGGATGTCGTTACCGTAGGCGACGCCAACCGTAAGGCTCTTGTCCACGAGCCACTTTTCCATCTCCTTCTTCCAGTTGAGCTTGAGGCTCGACGGACAGATGATGATGCCGGAAGTGATCCCCTCATAGTTGATCAGGCCGATCGCCTGAATCGTCTTACCCAAACCCGGACTGTCGGCGATCAGCGTGTCCTCACGCTGGTGAGCGTAGAGAATGCCTGCCTTCTGATAGGGGAGGTAGTCGAGAACCTCCCCCTTGTGGTTCGTCATGTAGGGGACGGGAATGTCCGCATCGGCGAACATGGAATAAGACGCGCTTAGTTCCGCCTCGTGAGCGTCTAGGAGCGGTTTGACGATGGAGTAAGCGTAGTCATCCAGATAGTCGATCAGCGTCGCAGCGCGCTTCCAGTCCTTGGTCCGCCACTTCCGGGTGTGTAGGCGGTCGAAGGTGAACCCAGCTTCACGCGGGAGGTCACGCTCTTGCATGGTGCAGGTTGCGGTGTAGAAACCGTCGAGAAGTTCAATGATCAACGTAAGGACTCACACGCTGCCGCGCCTTGGCGGGGGCAGGGTAGGGTAGGGATCAGCGCTGGCGGCTGGTCGGTGACACGATCGAGAGAAGCGTGGCTGCGAGCACGCAGACGAGGACGGCGATCGGGAGGATGTCGTCGAGGGTCACTGTTGACGCATGGTGAAATGCCAAGTGAGCATGGCATTGGCGAGGCGCAACTTTTCCATCGGACACATGCCCATGGTCTCCTCCTCCGGCACCACTACCCGATAGCTCGTGCGATCCCGGTAGGGCTCTTCAATAACGCCTCGAAAAGGAACAAGGGGCAGGAGGCGGCGCGGCGCGCGGTGGAGCAACGCCCGGAGCCCCACCAGCAGCGCAAAACAAATTGCGACGTAGCAGATCAGTTGCAGCGCAATTTCAGTCATCAAGGGACTCCACGGCCTTCGCAAAGGCGACTGGATCGTCGATCACTACCGTGAACATTTCGATCGTGTTGAGGTTGAGGAGGCGGAACCCGCTGTCAGCAGTCCGCCCCGGCAGATCGAGGAGGGCCTTTTGCAAGAGGTTGAGGAGAGAGGTCTTCCCGCTCCCCTCCGGCCCCATGACGGCCACTTGGACCGTGCCCATCAGAGCTTCTTGATCCAGCCCCGCAGGGTGGACTCGCCGATGCCCAGAGCCCGTGCGGCTCCACGGTTCGAGACATTATCCGCGATGGCCTTCTTCACCTGCTTCTTGGTGAAGACGCGGTTGTCACTGGTGGTGAACGTCTTGCCCTGAACGGCAGCGGGGATTTTCTTTACCGCTTCCTTGACCTCGGCGGCGACATCCATCTTCTTGACGGAACGCTGCTTGACGATCTTCTCCGGCGGCATCACCGTCGTCTGGATGATCTCATCTGGATCGCTCGCCTCGACCGGCACCTGCAGCACCGTCAGCGGAAGCTCCGCCGGGTTCTCGAAGTCCACGATCGCAGCGCTCCACGCCTTGCTGTAGGCCTCAGACTGCGCCGACAGTTCGGCGATGACCTCGTAGCGACAGGTGCGCCCCTTCGCGAAGGCGTAGTCGGACGGGATCGAGGTCACATCGGCGGGATTGATCTTGACGACCATCACTCGCTCACCGCCAAATTGCGGCAGGTAGCTGGCCGAGCAGAAGTGGAATCCGGTCGAGCAGGTGCGGTGCCGGTTGGTGTCGCAGGCCTCCCGGTCCATCTCCAGAAGCGTGCCGACCGAATTGTCAAACAGACCGGAATGACAATCCTTGTAGTTGCGCCGGACCTTCTTGAAGGCGATGAAATGACCATCGGGCGTGATGGGCAACTGCGCCTTTTCCATCCACTCATAGAGTTCCTGATGGATGTAGCCCGCCGGGTTTTTCAACACGTTGACCATGAAGGCCGCGTAGGGAGTGATGTCGATGCCGTCGTTGAAGATTTCCAGCATCCGCTTGGCGAGATAGCTGCCGACCGGTGAGCCCTCGAACAATACCTCGACCTCGGTGACGGTGACCGGGCCGAAATTCATCGACGCCAGCATCTTCTTGATGGTCGAGAACTTCTCGATCGCGATCAGGTCGCGCTCCTCCGGGGGCTTCCGAAGTTCAGCGAGAAGTGGCACATAGTTGGCGTGACTGTCATCGATAGTCGCGATGCTCCCGTCGATGAAGACGGTGATCGTGCTCCGGCCGATGGTGAAACTCAGCATGAGGCGTAATCTTTCAGGAGTTGATGGATGAATTGCTTGTTGTTGTTGACGGTGCGGCAGACCTTCGCGACCTTCATCCAGCGCTTTGGCAAGATGGGGGTGACGAACTCCTCCTGCTTGATGAAGAAGCCGTGGTGCTGCATGTCTTCCACGCGGGGAGGGAGAACCTCCAGACCCATGGCGACGGCGCGGTCGATGATTGGTCCGATGTGGTGCTTGAAGTTGTCGTTCATAAGGAACATGAACCACATCGTCTGATCATCGACAGGCATAGACCGGCGGCGCTTGTTGAACCGTTTCAGATCAGTGATCGGATTGCGTTCACCGTCTTTGACCTTCAACGCTTGCAGCGCGTAGGCCAAATCGCTGCGCTCGAACCGGTCCCAATTGAGGATCGCAATGAACTGGCGGACATCGCCATCACTCATCATCTGGGGCAGGTCGTCGATGCAGCCATAGAACAGCGGATAGTCAGCCCACTTGGTCAGCGGCTCATTCGATCGGGTGTTGATGAAGGAGATCGACTGGCCGGTGGTCCGCTTGAGAAGCTGGTGGATCAGCATCACGTCCTCGACCGCATAGTCAGGATAGACCGTCCGACCATGGACGCGCGCCGAATAATCATTGTCCGGCTTTTCGACCCGACCTTTGTTCATGAAGGCAAACAGATGTCCTGCATAATCGGCATCACTCTCAGCGCCCGCCGTGGTCAGGTTGGGAGTGATGAGCTTGATACGGTGGAACGCGCCGCCCCCGCCATTGTTACCACCACGCGGCTTGGCCGTGATGTTGGCTGGGAGGTCTGGGAGTGATGACAGCCGCACGACCGGCGGGCGGCCCATCGCCTTGTGCAAGCGTGGACTGAGCCGACGCTTGTTGATGATGAACGCCCGCTCATACTGCTCCTGCTCGTTGTTGAGCCAGTGCTGGATGATCTTCTTCGCCTGCCGCGCCCGCTTCCCCTTGTCCTCGTCGATGTAGATCATGACCGAGTTCAGGAAGGCGTTGTGCTTCTTCGGAGCGCCGTTCGTCTTCCAAGTCTGGTAGCTGTAGACGAGATAATAGGGCTGACCCTCGTGGCGCTGAATGACGCTCGCCAATGGCTTCAAGCCGCGCTCGGTGCCATCTTTGGCGAAGCAGGTAGCGAGATATTCGTTGAGAACCTCAGCCTCATAGGAATAGCTCGTCCGGGTGAACAGCACACCCAGCCCATCGAACAGAGGGCCTTTCGCCTGCTGCAATTGCTCGAACTCGGTGCCGCACTTGGCGAAGGTGCGTTCATAGGTGGCGTCAAGGCTCTTGACGAACTTGATCCACTGCTGGCGCAGCGCCATAACGGTGTCATCGGTGTAGGCGAGACGCTCCCGCGACACGTCGAACTCAAGGCTTCCGATCGGGAAATCGAGGACGACGGTCAGGTTAGCGGAAAGCGCCTGAAACTCCGCGACGCGGGACGGGTGCAGTTCCTTGGGGACGCCCTTGAACCGCACGCTCTCCTCGATCGTGATCGCGTCCGTCTCATCCTCGTCGAGGTTGGCGGCCGATACCAGTGACAGGTCGATGGGGTAGAGGACGCAGCCCTGCTTGGCGTAGAAGCCACCGTCCGGCAGATAGGAAGCGGGGTAGGCCTTCCAGAATGGTCCGACATGAGAGGGTTTCTCGGTCAGCGCCGTGACAACATCCATCGGCAAGCCGTTCGGCAGCAGCGGGAACCCTTTGAATACGCGGATTGCGGACCGGCGGAACTCGTCGATGTCCTTTTGCTTGACCGCGAACTCGATCTTCGTGCCACGGGGTTCATCGCTCGCGGCACTACCGGCATAGTCGATCTTGGGCGCGCCGCCCTTGCCCATGGATACGACATAGTGACGCACCGTGCCGTCCTGCCAGATCGTGATCGAGCAGCTATCGGTGTAGGCGAAGAAACTCATGCGGCCGAGGCCAAGCATTCCAACCTGCTTGTTCGCCGGGGTCGTGGTGTCCTCGGCTGCGCTCGCCTGCCCGTCCTTCGTGCTGTCGAAGAGCGTGGTGTAGCGGTTCATCATGAACTGATGACTCATGCCCGTGCCGAAGTCGCGGATCGAGAATAGCGGCGACAGTGTGGACGGCAGATGCACATCACAAGGCTGGATCACGCCAGCAGCGATGTGGGCATCGAACATGTTGGTGGAAAGCTCACGGACAGCCGCCTCGACCTTGCGGCTGTAGAGGCCGTCGATCAGGGACTTGAAGGCCTTGCCGGAGGCCATAATTGTGAACTCTGCGGTTTCCCCGAATCCTTCGGCGAAAACCTCTGCGTGGCCATGGCGATACTGCATGGTGTCTCCTTCTTGTGACAGTCTCGCTAGACGTTTGTCCTTGCAATGTCAAGCCAGATTGTCTATAGTTTCCGGCGATGAATAGTGAGACTGTCACCAACGAACAGGCCGATGACCCGTGCATCTGCCATGGGGTCGTTCCCAAAGAAAAGCGCATCGATTTCGACCAGTTCCTCCTCCACGAGAAGTCGGGGAAGCGGAAGTGGAAGACTGTGCTGCGCTATCATAAGGACTGCCCGGAGCATGGAGTGAAACAATGCCACGCGGATTGAGTCCAAACCAGTGTAACGAGATCGAGCATTCCGGTGTTATCCCACCGGAATGCTCCTTTATGAATCCGACACTTCACTTTTGCTGGACAGGGTGGGGCGGATACTTGATTGACGACGGCGATCCGGAATATGAACGCTGTCGTTGTAGCGACCATGGAGCGAAATCTTAGTGAATGATCTGAACCAAATTGCGAAAAATCTGTGCGAGAATGCTGCCCCTTCGCCAGATGATGGTGTCAGCAATGTCGATCGGGTGCGCTATATCGCTCAGGTGTTCGAGGTCGATGAGATCGATCTTACGACCGTCTTCCCTTATGAAGAGGTGCTGACCTCCGACGACACCAGCATCGTCGAAGCCGCGATCCATCTGTTGAAGCTGCAAAGCCAGTTTCTCTCTGCTGCCTTCTATAGCGGGCTCATCGAGCCGGAGAGCTTTGAATTGAAGTCAGCGTGGTTCATGCTGGCGCTCAACAAGCTCTACTGGCATCGCCGCCACCTCCACGAGGGGAAACCTACTCCTCCATTCACGTTCATCCATTAACCATCAATATGGAGTATCTGTTGGATGTGTGTTGACTCCACCAGATACTCCACATAAAACTCCCTTATCGAATCACGATGAGGGAGACAACCAATGGCTGTAAAACGGGCAAAGACCCTGACAAAAGAGCAGTTGGATATGCTGCTCGACTACATCACCCACAATAGCTCCATGCCTGTCCGCGACCGGCTGCTGCTCCTGCTAAGCCACAAGGCTGGGCTGCGAGCCGGTGAGATCGCGAAGATGGATATGAAGGCTGTCACGGACTCCGAAGGCCGCATCGCGAAATACATCACCGTGTTTGCCAACGTCGGCAAGAAGAAGAACGAGCGGGTCATCCCGATGCATCCGGCAATCCGCGATGCGCTCAAGGAGTTCCGGTTCAACTATCCCAACGAGAAGCATTTCGCGATCGGCCGTTACAAGCGTGACAAGCCGATGACTCCGGCTGTCTTGACCACATGGTTCTGGAAGCTCTACGCCGCTGCTGGCTTCACTGGATGCTCCAGTCACTCCGGCCGCCGGACGTTCGGCACGAACATGGCGCGCTCTGCGAACAACTTCCATAACTCGCTGCGTGACGTGCAGCGTCTTCTCGGTCACTCGCGGCTGGAAACAACGGAGGCTTACATTGAGCCATCTGATGACGTGAGCAATATGGTATTTGCCGTATAGGGTGGAATATCTTTCCTAACTGGATCAACTTTCTCGTTGACCCGGTTGACCGAATCTCATAACCAAGCCGCAACAGCAAAGAGGAGACTGTCATGAGCACGGAAGCGACCAAGGAGAAGAAAACCACGCCACGGCGCAAGCAGGCCGGTGACAGCACTGCGCCTCAGGCGGCCGGTGGCGCTCATCCTATGATCAAGATTCGCACAGCGCCGGGTCGGGGTGGTCGCCCTTTCGATGAGGAGCGGTGGCCGTTCAGCCAGTTGGAGACTGCCTCGAAAGATGCAGACGGCAACATCACCGGCATGTCCATCTTCATTCCGGAAAGCGAGAACCCTAATGCCGCCATCGCCGCCGCTCGGAAGCGGCACCGGGGACCTCGCTACATAAAGTTCATGACGCGCAAGGGTATGGACCATTATCCAGACGAGAAAGGCCCCCTTGTCAAAGGCGTCCACATCTGGAAAGACCCTGATCAGACGCCAGAGCGGCGTGTGTCCAAACAGGGCTGACGAATTTCCCAGCGGTTGTCTCCCGTGGGAAAGGGGCAGGGGAAGCGGTTCCCCTGCCCCAACTTTTTTCATTATGAGTGTTATTTGTGCTTGACATACTGACAGTTTGCGCATATCATTCGGCTTCAATTCGCGGCAATGTCGCTTCAAGGATTTCGAGACTTCCCATGTTCACCCCCGCAATCATCAACGCCAATATCGCACCGGTCGCCATGCCGGTGAATGCGATGGCGCGTGCCGCAGGGGTGGGAGACTAAGGTCCGGTCTCACACATAAAAACCCGAACCGTATAGGGGACCAAGGCAATCTTGGTCCCCTTTTTCGTGTTCCATCTGGGGGTGGCTCAGCCCGGTAGAGCGTGCGCTTTGGAAGCGTGATGTCGCAGGTTCAAATCCTGCCCTCCAGACCATTTTATGCCAGTGTAGCTCAGCCCGGAAGAGCGACGGCCTCATAAGCCGCAGGTCGGTGGTTCAAATCCACCCGTCTGGCACCAGAGTAGGAAGAAGCGTCGGTTCGATCCCGACCATCCCCTGATCCGGGATGTAGCTTAGTGGAAGAGCGCTTTCATGGAGACGCCGGTTCGATCCCGGCCTCCCTGCCGAGCAGGGAGTAGCTTAGTGGTAGAGCGCCGAATTTCGATCCCGGTATCCGTAAAATCGGATGGATCACGCGATGAGGATTAGCTCAGCGGTAGAGCAGGGGTTTCACATGCCTTGTGCGGCGGTTCGATCCCGTCATCCTCAACCATGCGTCGTTAGCTCAGTGGTAGAGCGCCTGTATGACATGCAGGATGCCGGTGGTTCAAACCCATCACGACGCACCAGATAGAGGCTCGACGAGCCGAAACGCCGGAGTTCGTCGTCCGGTAAGAGCAGGTCCATGCAGGGATCGACACGCCGGGCAGGTGGGATGACATCCCAACGCTCCCGATACGATCGAAGGCTGCACGGTCCTGCTACCAGTTTCAAGATCGAGCCTGTCGGACGCGGTAGGTATGGGACGCGAAGTTCGGGCGGAAATCCGAGACCCTGCGAGCCCACCTCGATGGGGATGTAGCTCAGAGGTAGAGCACCCGTTTTGCAAGCGGAAGCGCGTCGGTTCGACTCCGACCTTCTCCACCAGTTTCGCAGCCTTTAAGGTTGCTGTTTGCGTGTAGCTCAGTTGGTAGAGTGCCCGGCTGTTAACCGGGTGGTCGCAGGTTCGAGGCCTGCCACGCGAACCATTGTGGTGTAGCTCAGTTGGTAGAGCAGCGGACCGATAATCCGCGTGTCGCAGGTTCGAGCCCTGCCATCACAACCAAAATTCAAGTGACAGTCTGAAAATAGTTGTTGACAGTCTGACCACTATCAGTTACCATTCACACTTCAACGGCCAAATGGCCCTAACGGAATTGAAAGTCTCTATCATGCGCTTCGGATTCAAACGAGATCGCCGAGAAGGCGAACGAGGTTTTAGCCTCTAACCGGTAGCGTGCCTTTGCTGCTGGTGTCGTTCTGACGGATCAGTAGCTCAGTAGGTAGAGCAGGGGATTCTTACTCCCAAGGCGGTAGGTTCAAGCCCTACCTGATCCACCAAAACGACATCAGACTTCAAACGCCCTACCGATCGCCCGGTGGGGCGTTTTTCGTTGTTCTCGGCTTTCGGGCCGGTAGCTCAGTAGGCAGAGCAGGGGGCTTTTAACCTCAAGGTGGTGGGTTCGAGACCCACCCGGCCCACCAGTTTAATGCAGGCGTCGTCCAGCGGTAGGACACCTCCTTGCCATGGAGGAAACACGGGTTCGATCCCCGTCGCCCGCTCCATCTTTTGCGGTGAGTAAACCTGCCTCGTTCGTCGATCGCGATGACGACGGGGCGGCGATCGTCAACTCGGTCCTCACCGCTCCCGTCTTGGTTCTGTAGCTCAGTTGGTCAGAGCGTCGGGTTGTCAACTCGAAGGCCGTGGGTTCAAGCCCCATCAGAACCGCCATTCCTCCAACATGGCCCCATCCTCTATGGGTAAGAGGCCGCCCTCTCACGGCGGTAAACCGGGTTCGAGTCCCGGTGGGGCTACCATTCAAAATGCCATAATGCCCCCGTCCTCTATGGGTAAGAGGCTGGTTTTTCACGCCGGTAAAGCGGGTTCGAGTCCCGCCGGGGGCACCATGGCAGTGATGAGAATTTCGAGCGACATTAGCTCAGCGGTAGAGCGGCGGTTTTCCAGTCCGCGCGTCAGGAGTTCGATCCTCCTATGTCGCTCCAAATTCTCTTGGCCCGGAAGCACAACTGGACGTGCAGTCCCCTACGAAGGGATAGGTTGTCGGTTCGAGTCCGACGCGGGCCTCCATCATTGGTGAGGTAGCTCAGAGGTAGAGCGCCGGTTTGAAAAACCGGGCGGCGCTGGTTCGATTCCAGCCCTTACCACCATTTTCAGTAAAGATGTCACTTTGTTGTTGACACTATCACACGAATCGGTTAAACTCCCCATCATGACACAGACCCACACCTTGCTAACGCTTTGGCATTATTGCCAACAGCTATCGAGTTCATCCCTCTAAGGGAGTGGTTCTGACGCGCCGCTCCCACATTGTGGAGGGTGGCGCACAGGGTGCAAACCGGTTTCGAAAGCCGGGCCAATCCTGAAAAGGTTGGGGGTTCGATTCCTCCACCCTCTGCCAAAAGTTTCCAGCGTCAGTCCCCAAGCGGGTCTGGCGCTTTTTTGTTTTCCAAGGAGAATTTCAGTTTCGGGAGGGCTGGGCACGAGTGAGCCCACACGCCTGTAAAGCGGACGGTCTTCGGACCTGTGAGAGTGCAAATTCTCTCACCTCCCACCATGGTTTGGCCTGCTGGTGAAATGCAGACGCACTCGCCTCAGAAGCGAGCGACCGAAAGGTCATCCCGGTTCGAGTCCGGGGCAGGCTACCATCTCATGGGGATGTGGTGAAATCGGTAAACGCAGCGGGTCGAGAGCCCGCCGCCATATGGCTTGAGGGTTCAAGTCCCTCCGTCCCCACCAGTTACCGAAAATGGGTCAATCCAAGGGTTACCCCGCCTTCGGTTCAATAACTATCGCGCATCTCACATGCGCGATAGTTCCAATGCCCGGTTAGCTCAATGGTAGAGCTACGCCGTCGTAACGCGAGGACGAGAGTTCGATTCTCTCACCGGGCTCCATCTACGCAGGTCTCAGGTGTGGCCGAGGCAGAACTGGATGACGTGCCGGATTGTGATTCCGGAGATAGCGGGTTCGAGACCCGCCGGTCACCCCTAAGCCCTGCGGCTATTTCCCGTTCGTTCAATGGTAGGACGCCCGGCTCTGGACCGGGAGATCGAGGTTCGAGTCCTCGGCGGGGAACCAGAATTGGAGAGTTGGCGGAGTGGTAACGCACCTCCCTGCTACGGAGCGGTAGCCGCAAGGCTGCGAGGGTTCGATCCCCTCACTCTCCTCCATCCTATGCCGCCTTGGCCGAGTGGCAAGGCTCCGGATTGCAACCCCGGCATCTCCCGTTCGATCCGGGAAGGCGGCTCCATATCGGTGTAGCTCAGTGGGAGAGCGGCGGATTCCAAACCCGCGCGTCCGGGGTTCGATTCCTCGCACCGGTGCCATATTCAGAAGTCCACATTGACTTCCGCGAGTTAATCCGCTATTATGCCGCACTCGCATCCCTCCCTTTGGGTGCCTTCCTCCACATCGACATCCATAACCTGAGGGCCATCATGTCCAAGAGCAATTTCCTTGAGAACGCCATTCTGGCGCTTCTCTTCAACGGCACCGGTATCGCCAACATGGCGGACAACGCTGGCGTTGCGCCCCTGACCAGTCTCTATGTGTCGTTGCACACCGCCGACCCCGGCGACGCAGGCACGCAGTCCACCAGCGAGATCACCTACACCAACTATGCGCGTGTCGCTGTTGCCCGCACGGCAGAGGGTTGGCAGGTGACGGGCAACGCGGTCAGTCCGGCCGCGAACATCGACTTCCCGACAGGCACCGGTGGGGGCGGCACCGCGACCCATTTTGGTATCGGCACCGCGCCAAATGGCGCAGGCACCTTGCTCTATTCCGGCACGGTCACTCCCAACATCGTCTGCGGCAATGGCATCACTCCCCGCATGTCCACCACAGGGACCATCACCGAGGACTGATCCTTCCTCTTAGAGGAGTTTGATCCTTGGCTGTCTTCCTGCAAGACGACTTTTTCGGTAGCGGCTCAGCCACAGCCCTCAACGGCTGGGCTGCAGACGTTGGCGGATCATGGGTCCAGTCTGCTGCGTTCAGCAGCAGCATGGGCTACGTCAGTGCCGTCCTCAATGTGCAAGCAACTGGCGCTGGTGTCCGCTCGTCTTCGACGACGACACCCGGCGCTATCGGCTATAATGACGTAGCAGCACCTAGCCCAAACTACAGCGTGACGTTTGATGTTGCACGCTTCCTCTCTGGTGGCACCGCCGGTGTCGCACTCCGACTCGATCCTGCCGCACGGAATTGCTATTTTGTAAGCTGTGCCATCTCCAGCGTCGCAATCTATAAGAGCGTCGGTGGTTCCCGTGTCACCTTGGCTACCATCTCGAATGGCTCGCTTGTGCCAACCGATGATGCCTACGCCTCGATTGAGGTGACGATCTTCGATAGTGTCATCACTGTCTTCCGAGATGGTGTCCTATACGGTGCATATGAGGATACCGACGCGCCCATCACGGACGCGGGACATGTCGGTGTAGGATCGCGCTACGGCATCATCAAAAACCTCGTCGCTTCGTCTCTGGAAGGACAGATTGTCAGCGCGGATTGCGCTTCTTCTGGTGAGGCAAATGCCGCATTCGAGGGTGCGAAGACCGTTGCAGCCTCCTTGTCAGCAGCAGGGGCTACGCCGGTTTGCTATATGCAATCACAGACCTATCGTGTCGGTGAAATGCGTAATGCCGGAGGTGTAGCTACCAGCAGCATGAACGCGCTGCCGCTCATCACGTCGCAAATCTATTCCCTAAGCCAAGCGCCTGAGCCTGAGTTTCACAGCATCGCATTTCAGGAGGCTGCTGCGACGTTCTCGTCGTCGGGGAGCACAGGCGGTGGCTTTACAGGGCGAGCGATTGCCGGGGCGGCCATCAGCGCCGAGGGTGTTGCCAGTGATGTGATGATCTCGCGTGCTTTCGAGCAAGGCGAAGGTGAGTTCTCGACCGGCACCGGCGGCACCAGCATCGGTAGCTTCATCGGGCATCGGATCGTGGGTGCCCGGATGGTCTCCGCGCCCAGCTATGAAACGGCTTCCTTCCGTCTTCTCGCGAGTGCTTTCGTTTCGAGCGAAATGTCGAGCGCGGGGATGAGCGTTGCGGATATGAGCGGGATCGTTCCTATCCGCATGGATGCTGCGGGGACATCGCAGGCCTCTTTCGGACCCTTCGATGTCACCGTGCCAGCGGATATGGCAGCGTCGGGTTCGTCGATCGGCACGTTCCGGGAGCTTGAGTTCGCCACCGGCCGTGTGCGGGCGTTGGGAGATGTGATCGCCCGCTTTGATGGTATCACCATCCGGGGTGGGGCGATGCGGTCCCTTGGCACTTCAACCCTGTCTACATGGTTTGCAGCGGTCGTCCTTACCTCGCAGATGGAGGCGTCTGGAGGCGTCAGCGGGCGCATGGTGTCGCTGTCGTTCAGCAGCAACATTCCGACGCCGGACGATCGCGCCACGTTCCTCCCGGCCGAGGATCGCACCGTCTCCCTAGAAACCGAAGATCGCACCGTCCTTCTTGAGCAAGAAGATCGTGAAGTCTCCCTAGCAGCAGAAAACCGGATCGCATTCGTATGAGCATCAAATGGAAGACCCCGAAAGACCCTGATGAGGTTCTCGACTATGTGGTGGACTATTCCAGCCGCATGGTTCCGGGAGATCGGATCGCGGCAGTGCTGGAGGTTTCGGTCGTGGAAGGGTCTGTCCATATCGACAGCTACTCATTCACGGACAATCGCCTCACAGTCTGGCTGTCGGCGGGGGAGGAGGGGGAGACCTGTCCGATCCTGTTCCGCGTCACCACGGAAGGCGGGCGTCTGCTCGGCCAAACCGTAAGTGTGCGGATCAAGTCAAAATAATTGGAGAGCATTTCAAAAGAGTGTTGACTCCAGATGTCGATTCGCATAGTGAAAATGACATCGGGGCTGCGGCGATGTGGAGGAACCTCCTCCCGGTGACGATGAGGAAAAGGCCTACAAAGCCCGAATGCGCCACCACCGTTCAGGGCACCAGCGCAGGAATGATCATCTGCACTGGTGCCGAGCATCACTCGCAATGCGAGACCTCTTGCATAAGCGCCCGGCCTGAACCGCCGGTAGCGGTATGTTGCTCAACACTAGGGCGGCGTAGCTGGGAGTAGTGCCCCGGCGAGCTTCGAGGGCTCACATTGCCAGTGATGGCAAACAGGTTGGCCCTACGTGCCGTTATCGACCGTGGTTCTTACCACGGGGCGCAGGGTCACACAGATATGGTCGTAATCGGACGATCAATGCAAGGTGTGGACGCGGGGGCAGAACCCGCCACCTCCACCATGGATGATGGGTGATACTCTTCGAGATGTCATATGAGCAAGCCGTGGCTTAGCTTCCATCATCCTTGCTGGGGGTGAAACAGGATCGACACGCCGAGCGGAGAGAAGGACGCGACCCGTTTAGACACCGCCCGTCATGCGGATCAAACCGACTTAACCGTCAACGACAACGAAGTTGTCGAGATGCGCCTCGCGGCGTGATCTCAGCCGGGCGAATGTGAGGTCTTCGGACTAAACTGTGCTCGGTAAATTCCTAGAGGGATCAACTCCTTTGGGTGCGGACTGGCCCACCGAGCAACAGAACGGGCCACACAATTCAGGCGGAGGCCGGGCACACGCCCCGCCCCCTGACCGCAGGTCGCCTCCCCCGCGACCGTGCCCGGTCTCCACCTGAATTGTGCGTGGGTGCCCACATACGGATCGACTGATCAGGACCGTTGAAATGATATACACGGCCCTGTTTTGAACGGCATGAGCCTGACAGCCGGAAAGAGCGGCATTAGAAAAACGAGCCCGGTCGCCTAGTGCGGCCGGGCTTTTTCATGGTCATTCAGAATCTTGCATGTGACATTCTGACTTGACACTTGGCCTGTCTTCCCGTAGCTAAGCGATCCCGACATCAATGGAATCGCGCTTTGACGACCATCGCCATCCGGGACGGCATTATCGCTGCCGACACCCGCATCTCCTACCGCACATTCCACAATGGCACGAAGAACAAGATCGCTCGCTGCGGTCGGTTCTATGTCGCCTTGGCAGGAATGGGCAACCTCCGCCGCCCGCTCGAACAATGGGCGGAGGCGGGGTGTGCTCCCGACAATTTGCCCGAAGTGTTGGTGGAAAACCGTAAGGAGTTCTCCGCGCTGTTCCTTGATAGTGATGGGCGCATCTTCGAGTTCGATGAGCATGGGCTGTTGGAGATCGAAGCCAACTACACGGCGATCGGTTCCGGCGGTTTCTTCGCCATGGGGGCGATGGCCCACGGCGCAAATGCTGTGGAAGCGGTCAAGGCCGCCAGCCTCCACGATCTCGCATCAGGCGGCGAAATCCACCACGCCCACTTCTCCTCCCTCACTCCCCTCTTTTCCTGAGTTCCCATGGCAAAAATCGCAAAAATTCTCGACAGTCTCTTTGGGCACACACAGGGCTGCATCCGTGTGGTCGATCGCCACGATGAGGTGCTCTTCGACGACTTCAATAAGGCCGAGGCCGCGATCCTCGGCATGGATAATCCAAGCCTTGATCTGGTGACCGATGAAGGGGAAGCGGTCGGTCTGTTCGTCGCCGGGAACCCGGCCGTGGTGGAACCGGCTCCGTCTATCCCACTCGACGAGGGGATGATCTTTCTTCTCGACGGTGTAGCTGTCCCGGACCAACCGACCGGTATTCATATGGTGCCTTTGGACATCCTGATCGGCGATTTGTCAGGCGAAGCCGCTGTCGCATTTTATCTCCCCGAAGACCTCAATATCGAGACGCCTGCTTCGCGGACCGAGATCACGCTGGCCAACGGCCGCCGCCGTGACGAATTGCAGGGCAAATGGAAGGGTATCAAATCCACCTTCGGTCAGTTCACCGATTATCTGCGCGATCACAAAGAGGGCGGTAAGGACGGCGCTTGCTTCCTGCAGGGTGAGTGCGCCAACGGCCACCGCAAGGCGGCGGCGATGATCGTGAACCACATCCTTGGCGTCGATCTGGACAGCGGCGCGCCGCTCAAGGATGTGCAGGACACGATCCGCAAGCATGGCTTGGAAGCGGTGATCTATACCACCCATAGCCATCTCAAGGACACCAGCGTCATCAAACGCGATCACTTCTTCAAGTGGTCCGGGGAAATGGTGGCGACCCCGGAGACCGTGGCGGAATATCTCATGCAGGTGAAGGGCGTGCTGCCTGCGATCGTGGAGGGTTGCACGATCCTCGACGATGCCCAACACACCGAGGAAGGCGTCGTCATTCTCGTGCAGCATCAGCCGATGCCGAAGTTCCGCGCCGTGTTCCCTTTGGCGGAGCCTTTTGTCTTCTCCAAGCGCGGCGGAACCCAGCAGGACGCCATCGCCGAGTGGAAGGAGCGCTACGCCGGTTTCTGCACCGACCTTGGCTTGTTCTTCGACGAGAAGTGCGTCGATCCGGCGCGCCTGTTCTACGGCCCTCGCCACGCAAAGGGGAGCACCTCCTTCGGCTCGTGGCATATCGTCGGCGATCCACTGGACCTCGACAAGTTCGACCGGGTGAAGATGAAGCGCGGCAAGGACGGTAAGCGTCGCGCCGTCGCGCAGAACGCCTTCACCGACGCCGGTGAAGACGATGAGGACGATCGTGGTCGCTACGTCACCGAGAGCGGCTTCGACCTGCGGCCGTGGGCGGCCAAACACGCCAAGGTCTTCGAGGTCGAGCAGATGCTCGAAGAGGTGGTCGGCGGCGAGTTCATGCGTGAACCCCGCACCGGCGGGAAGCCGGGCGTCCATGTCGAGTGCCCATTCGAAAACGAACATACCAGTTTTGGCGGCGGCGGCACCTATGTCGTCAATGCCTCCGACAATCAGGCTGATGGGTTTGAGGGTGGGTTCACCTTCCACTGCGTCCACAATGCCTGCTCCGGCCGGGACCGTTTGGACTTTCTCCGCGAACTGATCGACCAAGAGGTGATCACCGCGAAGGACCTCCAGAACCGCTCCTATCGTATCGAACTTGAAGAGGATGAAGAAGAGGATGATCGTAGCCCACCTCCACGTCGCAACGCGGTGGTATCTGCTGACGACGGTGGCCAAGTGCTTGTGGCGGAAACCATTCCGGATGAGCCTGAGGGCGACGACGAAGAGTCCATTCTTCACTATCTTAATCGAAAATACGCAGTCGTCCGGACCAGCGGCGGCGTCCGCATCCTCGTAGAGCCGCTATCGCCGGAGGAGGATGTGACGTTCGAGACCCAGAACGACGTGTCGCTTTATGAGCGGCAACGGGTCATCTGGAGCGGCGGCGAGAAGGGTAAAGGCAAGGCGCAGAAGTTCGAGGCATTCAAGCTATGGCTCGAATGGGAGAAGCGCCGCACCTATCGCAATGTGGTGTTTGCGCCCGGCCGCCGGACGCCCAAGGACATCTACAATCTGTTTCGCGGTTGGCCATACGCGGCTGTTCCGACCACTTGGGAGAACACGTTGGATAACGCAACGGTGCCGGTGAAGGGCGACTGGTCGATGCTCCGGGCGCACATCTTCGAAAACATGTGCGAGTCCAAGCCGGAATATTTCGAGTGGTTCATGACGTGGTTGGCGCATCTGTTCCAGCAGCCTGATCGCAAGCCCGGCTCAACGGTTGTCGTAACTGGTGAGAAGGGCGTCGGCAAGTCCACCCTGTTCGATTATATCAACCAGCTTCTGGGACGCCACGGGATCACGGTGTCCCAGCGCAAGCAGATCGTCGGCCAGTTCAATGGTCATATCGCCACCTGCCTCCTGATGGTCTGCGAAGAAGCCTTCTGGGCCGCCGACCCGCAGGCCGAAGGTGTGATGAAGGACATGATCACCAACAAGTCGGTCCTGATCGAACGCAAAGGCTACGACCCGATCCAGTCGGAAAACTACACCCGCCTCGCGCTGATCTCGAACAGTGAGTGGGTGGTCCCTGCCTCGTTGAAGGATGAGCGCCGCTTCTTCGTGCTGCGGTGTAACAGCACCCGCCGGGGCGATCTCGCCTTCTTCGGCGCGATGCGTGAACAGATGGAAAAGCATGGCGGGCTCGAAGCGCTCATGCACGACCTGATGACGTGGAACCCGGTCAACGATTCTTGGTCTTCGCTCTACAATCCACCAGCGACCTCGCATCTCCAGCAGCAGCAGATCGAGTCATTGACGGGTGTTCAGAAGTTCATGCTCGAACTGGTGAAGTCCGGCGTCTACGAGACCCACGACGACAAGGTTCCGGCGATCGAACTCAAGACGCATGAATCGACGATGATCCCTGCCGTCCACATGCGGGCCGCCGTCGAAGATTATGTCCGGCTCCGGTTCGCGTCCGACAAAGCCAAGACGAGCTACGACGATATTTCGGCCGTGGTCACCGATTGGTTCGGGGCGCAGGAGACGAAGGTGGCTGTCGAAGGCCAGCAGAACCTTCGCCGCATGTTCCGCTTCCCGCCACTGTCCGAAGCGCGGGCGAAGCTGCTTGAGACCAAGGGTCTGCACATCGAAGCCATGTCCGAAGAGACTGTCAAAGCGTTTCGCGTTCGTCATTAAAAATGTCACACGAATCGTTGACAGTCACTTGAGATGTCACTAGGACTCCAAGTGGCAGCACGGTTGTCGTTCACCTCTGGTTACGACAACACCCTCTAAATCATGGAGGCGTCAATGAAAAAGTAACAATTGGCGGCCAACTCGCCGCTCTTTCCGAAGTAACCCTCCCCGATGGAAGAGCGGGGAGGGTTTTAATCGACGATTTGGAGATCGTAGTGTCGCAGTGGAATGACCAGTTCTGGCTCGAAATGGCCAAAAAATATGCTGAGGAGTCAAAGGACCCGTCCACCAAGGTCGGGTGTGTGATTGTCCGCCCGGATCGGACACCTTGCTCTTGGGGCACGAATGGCTTTCCACAAGGTATCGCCGACACGCAAGATCGTCTGAACGATCGCCCGACCAAATATGACCTCACGATCCATGCCGAGTTGAACGCGCTCTTGTTCGCTCCAGAGCGTGTCGTGGGTTACACCCTCTATTCGACGTTTGCTCCGTGCATCCGGTGCGCGGTCAACATCATTCAGGCGAAGATTGCCAAGGTCGTCTTCTACCTCTCGGATAACGAGCGCTGGCGTGAAGAGCAGGCTCGTTCGATCGAGCTTTTCCTTGAAGCTGGCTTGACGGTCATCGGTATCGATCAAGACGACATCGCTGAACGGCACATCATCACTCGCCGATGGACGCGGGTCCGCGACCGGCGCGCCGGTGGTCCCCCTGCCAACGAACAGTCCCATCGCTGGGACGCACCCTGCTGCAACTGAAAAACAGAAGAGGAGATAACATGAAGGTCGAGCAGTTTTCTGATGCCCATGGCGGCAAGCGCCTCGTGAAGTTGTGGGAGCCGGAAGGTTTCCCTTTCGAGGCCGAGGCCATGACGCAGATACGCAATATGGCAGCGATGCCGTTCATTCATAAGCATGTGGCAGTGATGCCGGATGCCCATGCTGGCAAGGGTTCGACGGTCGGCACCGTCATCGCAACCAAGGGCGCGATCATCCCGGCGGCCGTGGGCGTGGACATCGGCTGCGGCATGATGGCGGTTCGGACCTCGCTGACGGCTTCGATGCTGCCGGACAATCTCGCCCATGTTCGTGGGATGATCGAGGCGGCTGTTCCCCATGGGCGCGGCACCGATCAGCAGATTCGGTCAGGACGTGATCCCGGTTCGTGGGGTAACATCGCCGCTTCGAACGCGAACCGCTGGAACGCTATCGACAAGGAATATAAGGCGATCATCGCCAAGCATCCCAAGATCGAGCCGAAGCGTCATCCGTGGTCGCATCTGGGGACGCTTGGCACCGGCAACCACTTCATCGAGCTTTGCCTCGACGAGGAGCAGCGGTTGTGGGTGATGCTGCACTCTGGGTCGCGCGGGATCGGTAACGCGATCGGCACCTACTTCATCGAGAAGGCGAAGCGCGAGATGGAGCGGTATCATATCGACCGCTACCTGCCGGATTCCGACTTGTCCTATCTGGTCGAGCACACCGAGGTCTATGACGATTATGTCTCGGCGGTCGATTGGGCGCAGGGGTTCGCTATGGAGAACCGGAAGGCAATGATGGAGGCCGTTCTTGGCGTCCTCCACAAGGTCTTCCCGCCGTTCATGACCGAGCAGCACGCGATCAACTGCCATCACAATTATGTGACCAAGGAGCAGCATTTCGGCGAGAACGTCCATGTCACCCGCAAGGGTGCCGTGCAGGCTCGTGAGGGCACGCTCGGCATCATTCCCGGCAGCATGGGCACCGGCAGCTTCATCGTGCGTGGGCTGGGCAACAAGGACAGCTTCTGTTCCTGTTCGCATGGTGCTGGACGAGTGATGAGCCGGACCAAGGCGAAGAAGCTCATCACCATGGAGGAGCACGCCAAGGCGATGGAGGGGATCGAGGCACGCCTTGACGCTGACATCCTCGACGAGAGCCCGGCGGCCTATAAGCCAATCGGTGCGGTCATGGATGCTCAGTCCGATCTCGTCGAGGTCATGTTCCGTCTGCGCCAGATTTTGAATGTGAAGGGATGAGCATGGCGCAGATCATTCGATACAGCGGCTGGTATAGCGAAGAGCTTTGCCAGCAGCACCCCACGCTTGTCTTCATCTTCGGCGACAATGTGCGAGGCGTCGGGCGCGGCGGGCAGGCGATCATTCGCTATGAGCCCAATGCGTTCGGCGTTCCGACCAAACGGGTGGGCTCCATGGCTCCGGGCTCCTTCTTCCAAGAGGGGAACCTGACTGACCGTAACAGCGTCATCGACGCTCTCAACAAGATTGAGGACATGCTCGATGGTGGTAGTCAGATCGTGGTCCCTGTCACGGCGGAGGGTGAGATCAGCCTCGGTCTCGAAAGGGCGAAGCTCAAGGAGGTCGCTCCATCCCTTTACGCGATCATTAAGGAGCGTTTCGAGGCGTTCGCGGATAGTTATGGAGGTCGCGATGCCGAAGAAGCAAAGCAACTTGTCCTCGCCGATTGAGGTTCTAGGACACCCTGACCCTGAGGTCCTCGCCATGCAGGCGATGATCACCGGGATACGGCACTTCGACGAGCGCAACCTTGGGGCGTGGCATTTGAAGGTCTTAATGGCCGCCGAGCTTGCCAAGCGTATCGGTAAGCAGCCCCCGCGCCTTGTCGATATAGCGACATTCGCTCGGCAGAAAGAAGAGGCGATCCAGCCCTTCGTTCGCGATCTGGTGGAGCGCCGTTATCTCGTGGAGGTGATGCCGAAATTCGGCAACCTCATCTTCCGCTACAAGCTGGGACCGTCCGGCGGGACGCTCCTGCGTAACATGATGAAAGAAAACGCATTTTGAGCAACCTCATTCGTAAGATCGCGAAAAAGAAACGGGCCGCCGCTTTGAAAGGACCGGGCATGGGTAAGTCCGGCACGGCAAAAGCACGGATCATCATGAAGCTGCATCCAGAAACGGGTGAAATGCGTGAGTTTCACCTCACGAAGGGATGGCGATAGTAAATCTCGCCTACCAACTGATGGAACAAAGAGCAACCTTGGACGTGGAGTCCTTGGTTGCTTTTTTGTTGGATGTCGGGTATAATCGGTTGCTTAGCCGCCTATCGGCATAACTCCTCCCATTGAGAACAGTCCTCATGTTCCTTGTCATTCTGGCAACGGTCTGTAGCGCCCTTGCCCTTCTGTCCGGGATCGTTGCCGTTGGCAGCGGGAAGGACTGGAATTTCACAACCAAAGACATCTTTCAGGGGAAGCAAAACGCTGTCCTCTATGTCTGGGTAACCTTCTCGACCATCTTCTCGATGGCCCATCTCGCATCCCTCGTGCTCTATGGGATCGACTGGAATTGGCAATACGCCCTCCCCGAAAGTGGTCGGTGGATGGTGATCCATTCAGGTGTCGGATGCCTCCTGATCTCCGCTCATCTTTTCATCAAGCGGACTCTCTCTGCAAATAAAGGCAACGATATTTATGTTTGGGGTCCCAAACGTGTTCTCGGATAACCAGATCGCCAATGAAGTCTGGATCGGCGTCGCCGGTGCAATGCTCGTCCTCCTGCGCTCGATCATCGACGGGTCGCGGCGCACTTGGTATGCCCTGTTGATCGGCTGCATCATCGGCGGGGGAGGCGCGGCGCTGGCCGGGCACATCTTCCACGACAGCAAGTGGGTCTACCCGATCTGTGGTGTCGCGGCAGTGATGGCGGAAAATGTCCTGATCGGCTTCTTCAACGCCTCGGAAGAGTTTCGCAAAGCCCCTATCAAGGTGTTCACCCAGCTTTGGCAGTTGATCGTTCCCAGCTTCGGGAAGTCGGCCGGTGTCATTGCCCCGGCACCGCTCGATCCGCCTGCCCGGCCTGACCCTGACGCTGTAGGCTAAGACATCCATCATCAAGTCCATGAAGCGCTCCATCGAAAGGTGGGGCGCTTTTCCATTTGACAAAATCTTCCTGTGACGTATAGCGAGACTGTCACTCACATAGAAAGGAGACTGTATGGATGGAAAAGGTAATGTTGGAATGACCCGGTATGGCTGAGCAGTTTGTAATCGCTGATCCTCATCTCAGTCAGCTATCGATGGTCACCTTCGCTGGTCAGGACGGTCGCCCGCTCCGGCCGTGGGGGCGCGTCGATCGGGACATGAGCCCGCAAGAGCGTGAGCGTCGCACTGCTGAAATGGATGAAGCGATGGTCGAGCGGTGGAATGCCGTCGTCCCCGCGACCGGGGCAAAGGTCTACGTCCTTGGCGACGTGGTGATGAAAAAGGCTGCACTTCCGATCCTCGCTCGCCTGAACGGCAAGAAGAAGCTGATCAAGGGCAATCACGACATCCTCAAGCTCAAGGACTACGCGCCCTACTTCTATGACATCGCGGCCTACCGGATCATGGACGGGCTCGTCATGTCCCACATCCCGATCCATGAGGAAAGCCTCAAGGAGCGCTGGTCCGCAAACGTCCATGGGCACCTACACGACGGCCGGGTGATGATGCCAAGTCCGTCACCTGACCTTGAGAACGTATTGAATCCGCGCTATTTGTGTGTATCCGTGGAACATACCGATTACGCACCCATCTCCATGGATGAGGTCCGCAAACGGATTGCGGATCAACAAGGATTATGATGCAAGAGCTTTCCTTAGCAACCACTGGTGCGCTAAAGCCTCTCGCGGATTTCCAGCAAAAGGCGAGGGTGATGACAGCGGAGAAAGTCTCGCGTGAAGAAGTGGTGGCCTTCCGTGTGCGTCACGGCCTGAGACAAGAGGACCTTGGCTTCTTGCTGGGTCACAAGAGCAAGGATCGAGGCGTCAGGATTTGGGAGGAGGAGCATGGCTCCGGCGCTCCCTACTATGTGCGGATCATTTTCGCCTACGTCGATCGATACGGGCTGGATGTCCTCAAAGAGCTTGCTGCACAATAAAAAGGCCCGGAGCGATCCGGGCCTTTTTATTGCTCTTGCCAGTCAGCGTAGAAAAGCCATTCCGAGATCACCCGGCGCTGGGCTTCCGGCTCGCTCCGATTCTGTGCGAGATGGAACGAGAGAAGCGTGTCCCACGTCATATCGTTGTCGGCCGCGAACAGGCTGTCGATCGAGGAGTAGTTCTCGGTGATCTGCATCAGAATGATATGCAACCGCCGCACCGGACCATAGTGCCGATGGTTCGGCTCCTCGAAAATGCGATCATTCCAACCCTTGGGATCACGCCGGGCCAACGCTGAGAGCTTCGAGTCGCCAAGATCGCCCATGATCAGCGCCATCAGATTTCGTCCTCGCCTTTGCCCCAGATCGCGATGGGCGGGACCACCGGCTTTCCCTCTTTGTCGGTGATCAGGTGCATCATGAAGCGGACCGGCTGACCCGCGTTCATGAGACGCAGGTCCTCTTCGTCCGGCACGAACTCGGTCATGAGCGCGTAGCGCCCTTTGACAGAGACGAGGCGGTAACCGAGGTCCACGCAGTTTTCCATGCCCGGCGGGGCCTTGAAGACGATATAGTCGTTCGGAGCGTCGGGGTGGGGCTGGATGTTGCCGGGGTTCATTCTTGGGTTCCTTCGGGGAGCAGGCGGGTGAAGCGATCGAAGACAGGATCATTCATGTCTTCGCGGACAATGAAGCTGGCGGGCGCGGCGGCGTCTGGAGTCATCTCGGTCATTCGAAGCGTGACGACGACATCCATCGCGGTGACCATGTAGAAGCGGCCGTCGTCGTTGGTGATGACATCGCCCTTCTTGAAGCGGAGGCCGCCGGTCACTGTGCCAGCCCTCGGTAGGAGCTATCGAACTCCACGAAGTGGCGGTTCGAGATGGTGTTACGCATCGATCGACCCATACTGCCAACCACAGAGTGTCGGGTTTCGAAGCGATGGGTGACGCGCGCCTGACCTTTACCCAGAGCGAGGAGATCGACCGTGACTTGACCGTCTCCGAGGAATCCCCGATTATGATCGAAGTCGATCGCGGTCATGATCCAGACGAGGCCATCCCATTCGATGAGGTTGCGGCTGTAGCGGTGCCACTCGTGGAGATCGGTGCCCGTGCCTCCGCCGAGCCAGAGCACCAGTTCCGCCTTGCGCTTGATCTGGTAGTTGGACTTCTCGTCAGTGACCTTCTGCTCGATCACGGAGCCCATGGAGGTAAGGCTGGGATACTTCCCCGTGGCGGGTTCGTAGATGACGCCCCGAAGGTTATCGATCGTGTCCTGCAGCTTCGCGATCTGGGCGAGGAGGACACGCTTCTGATTGCGGCCGAAGCGCTTAGCCACGAGCCTTCTCCTTGGCGAACTCTTCAAGGGCGATCTCGACGGCGCGCTCGTAGTCGCGGCCGACCGTCATCACCATCGTGCCGTCCGGCATGTTGCGGTTGACGGTGACCATCACGCCCGCCTGCATCAGCTTCTTGATCTGATCAGCCTTTGAGCGGTGCATCATCTCGTCCATTACCCGAAACCATTCGAGCATGGCGTCGATCGACAGCGGTTCGACCGGCGGATTGGCCGTCGTGATCGATGCGCCGGTGGCCGCCTCGTAATAACGGGCCTGTAGATCGTTGAGACGCTTCTGGATCAGGGCGCGTCCGTGCGGCATCTCCAGCAGGTCGTGATGGGTCTTGTCCTCGGAGATGTCGTCGAGATGGTAAGGCGTCTGGAGGAGGGTGCTGCGCTCCGCGACCGATGAGGTCTTTGGGAGTGATGTCATCGGGATGAAGGGATGACCATCTTCCGGCAACTCCTTCCAGCGGACATCATCGAAGATGGAGTTGTAGTCATAGGGGAGCGGAAATGGGGAAGCGTCCGACATATGGTCTCCGAATAGGCGCGACTCGACAAACCCTCGAAAGAGTGATATAATGATCGCAATCAGTGATGATTTTGACTAGCGCCCCGAATGCAATGTGTCAATCCATAATGTCACTTATTTTCCCGATGACATCCTAGCTGCAGACTAAAAATGCAAGGTGACAGCCAAGCATTACCAGTTGCAGACTAAATGCAGACTAAAGCGCGTTTTCAGAAGAATTTGGTTCTTTTGGGAGCGCTTTCTTGCGTCTTAACCCCTTGAAAACACTGGTGAGTCCAGCTGGGTTCGAACCAGCGACCTACTGATTAAAAGTCAGTTGCTCTACCGACTGAGCTATGGACCCGTTTAGCGGTGGAGGTCGCCCTAATGGCGGCGATGGCGATGGTCAACCTCTTCGCGTGTGCTTTTGCAGGCGGGCGTGCAGATGGCGGACGGTGAGGCCTGAAAGTGGATCGCGCCAGCGCGGGGCGATGGCGACGAGCGGGGTCAGCACGAAGGCGCGCTGGCGGAAGGCGCTATGGGGGATGGTGAGCAGGCGACTGCGCCAGATGCCGCCCGACCAGAGGATGATGTCGATATCGACGCTGCGCGCGCCCCAGCGGCGATGGCGGCGGCGACCGAGCCGGTGTTCGATCGATTGAAGCAGGGCGAGCAAAGCGGGCGGGGACAGGGGGCTTTCGATCAGCAGCGCGCTATTGGCATAGAGGCGCGAGGATGGACCCATGGGCGGCGTTGCGATGGTGGGGGCGAGCGCGATGACGCGCATCTGCTGTCCGATCAGCGCGGCCGCTTCGTCGAGCAGGCGCGCAGGGGTGCGGCGTGCCGATAGCGGCCGGTTCGATCCCAGCGCCAGGGCATAGATGTGCGTGCTTGTGTCCGCCATGGATCAGCGCCTATCTGCTGCCCATGATCCTGGAAAGCCCCCTTGAACCGACCGAACCGCCGCGCGACTGTCCGCTCTGCCCGCGCCTTGTCGCTTTGCGCGAGGAATGCCGTGTCGAACATCCCGATTGGTGGAATGCGCCGGTGCCGGCCTTTGGCGATCCGCAGGCGCGGATCGGCATCATCGGGCTGGCGCCGGGCAAGCAGGGGGCGAACCGGACGGGGCGGCCCTTTACCGGGGATGATTCGGGCCTATTATTCTTCGAGACGCTGGCGAAATTTGGGCTGAGCGAGGGCGTCTATGATGCGCGGGTCGATGATGGGCTGGTGCTGAAGGACGCGATCATCATCAATTCGGTGCGCTGCCTCCCGCCGCAGAACAAGCCGGTTCCCGACGAAGTGCACAAGTGCCGACCGTTTCTGGCGCAGGGCGTTGCAGCGCTGCCCAATGCGCGGGTGTTCGTGGCGCTCGGCCAGATCGCGCACCAGTCGGCGGTCAAGGTGTTGGGCGGGCGATTGCCCAAGGCGCGCTTTGCCCATCTGGCCGAACATCGCATGCCCGACGGGCGGATGCTGATCGATAGCTATCATTGCTCGCGCTATAATCAGAATACCGGGCGGCTGACGGCGGAGATGTTCGAAGCGGTGTTTGCGCGGGCGGTGGAACTGGCCGGGCTTACTGGCTGATCCAGACATCGACCGGGACAGCGTCCTGGCACAGGGCGACGCGGATCGGCAGTTCCTCGACAGGGCCGCCCGCCAAGGCGCGATCATAGACGGCTTTTTTCGCGGCGCCGCTGATCTGCAAGAAGATGTAGCGGCTGGACAGGATGGCGTGGGCGGTGAGCGAAAGCCGCTGGTGCGGGGCGGCGGGTGGCGTGACCGCGATGGTCAGTGCCGTGCTGGAGAGGCCTTCATCCAGTTCCCTGGCCTCTGGGAAGAGCGAGGCGGTGTGGCCGTCATCGCCCATGCCGAGCAGGATGATGTCGAGCGGCCATGGGAGCGCGGCGAAGTCCGCTTCCGCCGCAGGCTGGCCGAGATAGGCGTCGGCGGCGGCATTTTTCATCGGCACGAAGCGCGCGGCGGCGGCTGGCCCTTGCAGCAAGGTGTCGCGGACGAGCTTTTCATTGCTGTCGGGGTCGGTGGGATCGACCCAGCGTTCATCGACCAAGGTGACGATGACCTTGCGCCAATCGGACAGCGAAGCGGACAGTGATTCGAGTACCGGGCGGGGGGAGCGGCCGCCCGACAGGGCGAGGGTCGCGACGCCGCGCGTGGCGATGGCTTGTTCCAATGTGGCGGCGACGCGGGCGGCGATGTCGGCGGCGGCCTGGGCGCTGTCGGTGAAATGATGTTCGGTCGGCATGGAAATTAATCCCCTGTTTCCGGGAGGGTGCAGATGTCGATCCATTGTCCGCCGGTCAAGCTGGCGAGCCGGTCGGGCGTCAGTTCGACCGAGGTGGTGCGGGAACCGGCGGCGGGGAAGACGGTATCGAAGGCTTGCAAAGATATGTCGCAATATATCGCAAGCAGCGCAGTCAGACCGAACGGGCAGACGCCGCCGACCGGGTGGCCGGTGATCGCTTCGACCTCATCCGCGCCGAGCATGCGGGGCTTTGCGCCGAGCGCGGCCTTGGCCTTGCCATTGTTGAGGCGCGCGTCGCCGCGCGTACAGACCAGCACGACTTGGTCGCCGACGCGCAGGGACAGGGTCTTGGCGATGCGCGCGGGTTCGACGCCAAGTGCCGCGGCGGCTTCCAGCACAGTGGCGGTGCTGACGCCTTGATCTATGATCGCCACGTCGGGCGCATGGGCGGCGAAGAAGGCGCGGACCGACGCTTCGCTCATGCGCGAGTCTCCAGGGCGCGCTCCCAGGCGAGGGCATGGGCGACGATCAGGTCGAGATCGGCATAGCGGGGCTGCCAGGGGAAGGCGGAAAGGATGGCGCGATTGTCCGAAATCAGCGCGGCGGGATCGCCCGCCCGGCGCGGGGCCATGATGCGCGTGATGGGATTGTTGGTCGCGCGGTCCACGGCGTCGAGGACGTCCAGCACCGAAAAGCCCCGGCCATAGCCGCAGTTGAGCAGATGATTGCGCTCCGGCTCCGCCATCAAGGCTTCGAGCGCCAGCACATGGGCGGCGGCGAGGTCGCTGACATGGATATAGTCGCGGACGCCCGTGCCGTCGGGCGTGGCGAAATCGGTGCCGAAGATGGCGACGCTCTCGCGCTTGCCCAGGGCGGCTTCGACGGCGACCTTGATCAAATGGGTCGCGCCCGCCGTCGATTGGCCGGTGCGTCCCTGCGGATCGGCTCCCGCGACGTTGAAATAGCGCAGCGCGCAAAAGTTCATCGGATGCGCGGCTGCGACATCGCGCAGCATATATTCGGTCATCAGCTTGGACATGCCGTAGGGATTGATCGGCTGTTGCGGGGTGTCTTCCCGCACCGCTTCCACGTTTGGCGTGCCATAGGTGGCGGCGGTCGAGGAAAAGATGAAATGGGGCACGCCGACGCGCACCGCGCTGTCGATCAGATCGCGGGTCTTGGCGCTGTTGTTGTGATAATATTTGAGCGGGTTTTCGACCGATTCCGGCACCACGACGGAGCCGGCGAAATGCATGATCGCGGTGATGCCATGGTCGCGCAGCGTCGCTTCGACCAGCGGCTGGTCGGCTATGTCGCCCTGCACGAAGGGCACGTCGTCAGGCACGGCCCAGCGGAAGCCGGTGACGAGATTGTCGATCACGACCACGCCATAGCCCGCGTCTTTGAGCGCCAGCACGGCATGGCTGCCGATATAGCCAGCGCCGCCCGTGACCAGTATCGTCGGCTTTTCGCGCATAAGAAAAACGTCTCCCCAACTGCTGCCGGGGAGACGTAGCTTAGCGTCGTTAAGATTTACAGTCCGATCATGCCGCCGCGCGGTCTGGCACCGACTGGTAGAAGGTTGCGCCGGTGGCGGCCATGGCGCGCAATTGCTCGGTGGCGGCGAAGCGGTCGCCATGGGCGGCCCGCAGCCGATCCAGCACACCCACGACATGGGCGATGCCGACCGTGTCCATATGCGCGAAGGGACCGCCGGTGTATGGCGCAAAGCCCCAGCCGAAGATCGCGCCGATGTCGCCATCTTCCGGCGTTTCCAGCACGCCTTCCTCATAGCAGCGGGCGCATTCGATCAACTGGCGATAGAGGAGGCGTTCCTTCACCGCTTCGACATCGGGCTGATCGTCGGCGCGGGGGAAGAGGTCAGCAATGCCCGACCACAGCAATTTCTTGCCGCCTTCGGGATAGTCGTACCAGCCCTTGCCATTTTTGCGGCCCAGACGGTCGCGCTCGACCATCTGCGTCATGACATCGTCGGAACGCTGTACGACATAGGCGTCGCCCAATTCCTTCTTCGCCGCCGTCATGACCTTATAGCCCAGTTCGATCGAAACTTCGTCGCTGACCGCGAGCGGGCCGACCGGCATGCCAAGCTGCTTGCCGGCATTTTCGAGCAGCGCCGGGTTGATCCCTTCGGCGACCAGTTCCGCGCCTTCCTGCACATAGGTGCCAAAGCAGCGCGAGGTGTAGAAGCCACGGCTGTCATTGACGACGATCGGCGTCTTCTTGATCTGGGCGACGAAATCGAGCGCCTTGGCAATGGCGGCCGGGCCGGTTTTCTTGCCCAGGATGATTTCGACCAGCGGCATCTTTTCGACCGGCGAGAAGAAATGGACGCCGATGAAATTGGCGGGCTTGGACCAGGCGGCCGCCAGCTTGGTGATCGGCAGGGTGGAAGTGTTGGAGCCGAAGATGACGTCCGGGCCGAGGACGGCTTCGACCTGTTTGGTGACTTCGGCCTTGATCGCGACATCCTCGAACACCGCTTCGATCACGAAGTCCGCACCGGCGAGATCGGCATAGTCGGCGGTGGGCGTGACGCGGGCGAGCGTTGCCGCCATCTTCTCCGGCGTCATCCCTTTGCCCAGGCGCTTCTTGAGTACCGTTTCGACATGGGCCTTGCCCTTTTCCGCATAGGCGATGTCGCGGTCGAACAGCACGACCTCCATACCCGCCTGCGCGGCGACGGTCGCGATGCCAGCGCCCATCATGCCCGCGCCGAGCATGGCGAGCTTCGTGGTGGGCACCTTGGGTTCAGCCTTGGGGCGACGCGCGCCGCGTTCGGCGGCCTGTTTGTTGACGAACAGGCTGCGGATCATGTTGCTTGCCTGCGGATCGGCGGCCACTCTAGCGAAATATTTGCTTTCGATGCGGATTGCGCGGTCGAAGGGGAGTTGCGCGCCTTCATAGACGGCAGAGAGCAGGGCGATCGGCGCGTTCATGTTGCGCTGGGTCTGCTTGAGCGTCATGGGCAGCGCGCCGACCATCGTCTGGACGAAGCCGGGGTTGAACTGACCGACGCCGCCGGGGAATTTGAAGCCTTTGACGTCCCAGGGCTGGGTGTTGGCAGTGGGGTTGGCCTTCACCCATTCGCGTGCCGCCTCGACCGCCGTGCCTTGCGGCACGACCTGATCCACCACCTTGAGCATGGCGGCTTCGGCGGGGCGGAAAAGCTTGCCCTGCAGCATATACATGAGGGCGGCCTGCACGCCCATCAGGCGCGGCAGACGCTGCGAACCGCCGCCGCCGGGGAAGAGGCCGATGAGGATTTCGGGCAGGCCAAGCTGGGTCTTGCTGCTGTCGCCGACGAAGCGGCGATGGCAGGCGAGGGCGAGTTCAAAGCCGCCACCGACGCAGGTGCCTTCGATCGCGCAGGCCACCGGCTTGCCGCAGGTTTCGAGGCGACGGAAGAGTTGGTTGAGGACGAAAACCTGGTCGAAGATGGCGGCGGGCGCGGGGCGGCTGCCATCCTTGGTCGCAAGCATGGAGCCGAAATATTTGAGGTCCATGCCGGCCATGAAGCCGCTGTCCTTGCCCGATGCAATGACCGCGCCCTTGATCGTGTCTTCCGACGCGATGCGGGTGATGGCGGTGTCGAGATCGGCCAGGAAGTCCGGGCCGATGACGTTCATCGACTGGTCGGGAACGTCGATCGTCAGCGTTGCGATGCCGTCGGCGTCGGTGGTGAATGCGATGGTCTGCATGATGATGCTGCCTCTAAAATTCCGTTCGGGCTGAGCTTGTCGAAGCCTTGCACTTTTCTTCAAGAAGAGAGGCCCTTCGACAGGCTCAGGGTGAACGGAGAAGGGGGTTAGATACGCTCGATGATGATGCCGGTGCCCATGCCTGCGCCGACGCACAGGTTGATGAGCGCGGTGCCTTTGCCCGATCGTTCCAGTTCGTCGAGCGCGGTGCCCAGCACCATCGCGCCGGTCGCGCCGAGCGGATGCCCCATGGCGATCGCGCCGCCATTGACGTTGATCTTGTCATGGTCGAGCTTCATCGCCTGCATGTAACGCAGCACGACGCTGGCGAAGGCTTCGTTGAGTTCCCACAGGTCGATGTCGGCGGTGGTCATGCCTGCGCGGGCGAGCAGCTTACCCGCGACAAATTCCGGGCCGGTCAGCATGATCAGCGGTTCAGAGCCGATCGAGGCCATGGCGCGGATGCGGGCGCGAGGCTTGAGGCCATATTTGTCGCCCATATCCTTATTGCCCACCAGCACGGCCGCCGCGCCATCGACGATGCCGCTGCTATTGCCGGCATGGTGGATATGGTTGACCCGCTCCAGTTCGGGGTAGCGGAGCAGGGCGACGGTGTCGAAGCCGGGCATTTCCTCACCCATCGCAGTAAAAGCGGGCTTTAGCGCGCCGAGCGACTGCATCGTGGCTTCGGGGCGCATATGTTCGTCATGGTCGAGGACGACCTGGCCCATCACGTCGCGGACGGGGACGATCGATTTGGCGAAACGACCTTCATCCCACGCCATCTTGGCGCGCCTCTGGCTTTCGACGGCATAGGCGTCGGCATCGTCGCGGCTGATGCCGAATTTGGTGGCGATGACGTCGGCGCCGATGCCCTGGGGGGCGAAATAGGTTTTGTACGCGACCGCCGGGTCCATGGCGAGCGCGCCGCCGTCCGATGCCATCGGCACGCGGCTCATGGATTCGACGCCGCCCCCGATGGCGAACAGGGCTTCGCCCGACAGCACCTTGGCCGCGGCGATGTTCACGGCCTCCAGGCCGGAGGCGCAGAAGCGGTTGACCTGCACGCCCGGCGTGGTCAGGGCATAATCGGCATTGAGGACGGCGGTGCGGGCAATGTCCGCGCCTTGCTCACCGACCGGCGTCACGCAACCTAGAATGACATCATCGACATCGATCGTGTCGATCGCGGTGCGATCGCGGATCGCTTCCAGCACTTGGGTCGCGAGTTGGATGGGGGTGATTTCGTGCAGCGAACCGTCCGGCTTGCCCCGGCCACGGGGTGTCCTGACGGCGTCGTAAATATAAGCTTCCATGTGGCTTTCCTCTCCGTGGGTCGCCCCTGCCGGGCGCATCGGATACCGGCACTGAATGTATTTACGTTTACGTAAAGTGCAAGCGGGAAATATGTTTTTCTGCCCGCACTGGCCGTGACGTAGGGGCGGTTTGCGCCCGTTGCGGGTTTGACGCTGCGGTCCAATTCCGCTTCATGGGGGGCGTGTCCCCCGCCGAGTCTCCCCCTGCGCCGTCGCCCTTCTCCGTCCCCACCTTTCGCGCGATCTGGATGGCGAGCCTGGCGTCCAATTTCGGCGGGCTGATCCAGTCGGTCGGCGCGGCGTGGATGATGATTTCGCTGTCGGCGTCGCCGATGCTGATCGCATTGGTGCCTGCGGCGACGACGCTGCCGATCATGCTGCTGTCGCTATGGGCGGGGGCGGTGGCCGACAATCTGGACCGGCGCAAGGTGATGATTGCCTGCCAGAGCTGGATGCTGGTGGTGTCGGCTTTGCTGGCGGTAACGGCCTGGGCCGGGTGGATGACGCCCTGGCTGCTGCTCGCTTTCACCTTTGCGCTGGGCTGTGCGACCGCGATCAACGGCCCGGCCTGGCAGGCGGCGGTCGGCGACATGGTGCCGCGCGCGATCTTGCCGAGCGCGGTGGCGATGAATTCGATGGGCTTCAACCTGGCGCGCAGCGTCGGCCCGGCGCTGGGCGGCGTCATCGTCGCGACGGCAGGCGCGGCAGCGGCGTTCCTGACCAACGCAGTCAGCTATGTCGGGTTGCTGGTGGTGCTGTTCCGATGGGACCCGGAATTGCCGCCCAAGATATTGCCGCGTGAGCGGCTGGCTCTCGCGATGCGGGCGGGGGTTCGCTATGTGTCGATGTCGCCTAATATCCAGCTTGTGCTGATGCGCGCCGCGGTTTTCGGCATCGGGGCGAGCGCCGTGTCGGCGCTGATGCCGCTGGTCGCGCGCGACATATTGGGCGGCGGCGCGCTGACTTTTGGCCTGACGAGCGGGGCTTTCGGGCTGGGCGCGGTGACGGGCGCGCTGTCGACCCGGCGTTTGCGGGCGCGGCTGTCGGTCGAACATATCGTGCGCTATGCCGCGCTGATGCTGGCGCTGGGCACGGCGATCACCGGCATGAGTAGTTGGCTGGGGCTGGCGCTGCTGGGCTATCTGCTGGCGGGGTTCGGCTGGGTCACGGCGCTGTCGACCTTCAACGTGTCGGTGCAGATGTCCGCGCCGCGCTGGGTGGTGGCGCGGTCGGTGTCGCTCTATCAGATGAGCGCCTTTGGCGGGATGGCGATTGGCGCCTGGCTATTTGGCTGGCTGGCCGAAAGCCAGGGCGTGGTCGAGGCACTTTATGCGTCGGCGGCGATACAGTTCGTGGCGGCGCTGATCGGCCTGATGCGCCCGCTGCCGCAGATTGGCGACGATAATCTGGACCTGCAGAACCGATGGCGGGAGCCGGATACGGCGGTGCCGGTCGAGCCGCGCAGCGGGCCGGTGGTGGTGACAATCGAATATCGCATTCCGGCGGGATCGGTCGTGCCCTTCCTGACCGCGATGAGCGAGCGGCGGCGGATCAGGCGGCGCGATGGGGCGCATGGTTGGTCACTGATGCGGGATCTGAGCGATCCTGAACTGTGGATCGAGCGCTATCATGTATCGACCTGGCTCGATTATGTCCGGCATAATCAGCGGCGGACCGTCGCCGACATTGCCAATAGCGATGCCATTTGGGCGTTGCATACCGGGCCGGTGCCGCCGGTGGTGCATCGGATGCTGGAACGGCAGACCGGATCGCTGCCGCTCAGCCGCGCGCCTGATCCGCGCGAGATGGCCGATGCGATGACCGATCCGACCCGGTCAAGCTGAGCCGTCGGATAGCGGCGGCACGCTGCTCACCAGATCCTCCGGCGTGTCGATATCGTGGAGGATGCCGCCGCTGGTTTCGATTTGCAGGCCATGGCTGAGCAAGGCGCGCGCGCCCTGATCCCCGCGCAGGCGCAGCAGTTCGGGGAAATGCTTGCGGCCGATGAAGGCGGGGGGCGAGGAGGAGAAGCCGTCGGTGCTGGCGACGACCGAACGGATATCCTCGGCCGCGAGGCAGATGCGGTTATAATGGCTTTGCGGCACGTCGGGCATGTCGGCGAGGCAGATGAGAATGCCGCGCACGCGGTTGATCGGCATGAGATGTTCGACTGCGCGCACGATGCTGCCCGATATGCCGTCTTCGGGGCGGTCATTGACGATGATGCTGTAGCCGCGTCGATCCAGCTTGCGGTGGAGCACGGGTGCCACGTCGATCGGCCGGACGACCGCGACCAGTTCGGCAAAGGCCATCGATGCGACCGTTTCCAGCGTATGCGCCGCGACGGGCTTACCACGCAGGTCGGCCATCAGCTTGTCCTCGTCGCCGAAGCGGGACGACATGCCGGCGGCCAGAAGTACAGCGGCGATCCGTTCAGTGCGCATGTTTCAACTGTTTTAACGTCATTATTATTCGATCACCTCCCATTCGGTGCCGATTTGCCACCCGTGCGATACGCTGTCCAGTCATCCCGAAAGGGCTGGTCATTACGGGATCAAATCCTCATATGCGGGGCAATAGAGAAGGAGTGGCGCTGTTCATGGCATGTGATCCCGATGCGGAAACCGTTGGTAACGGCAAGGAGCCGGTTCCGGCCGAAGTGTCCGATGCGATCCGCACGTTGATCCGGTGGTCGGGCGACATGCCGGAACGCGAGGGCCTGGTCGAGACGCCGGAGCGGGTTGCGCGGGCGTGGCGCGAATATTGCCGGGGCTATGGCGATGACCCGGCCTATCATCTGTCGCGCATCTTCCACGAAGTGGGCGGCTATGACGATGTCGTGTTGCTGAAGGACATTCCGTTTCAGTCGCATTGCGAACACCATATGGCGCCGATCGTCGGCAAGGCGCATATCGCCTATCTGCCTGGCGATTATGTGGTCGGCATTTCCAAGCTTGCGCGGGTGCTGCATGCCTATGCCAATCGCTTGCAGGTGCAGGAGCGGCTGACCTCCGAGGTTGCCAACTGCATCTGGGAGCATCTGAAGCCCCAGGGCGTGGCCGTGGTGATCGAGGCGACGCATGGCTGCATGACCGGGCGCGGTGTTCGCACGCCGGGCGTCATCATGAAGACCAGCCGGATGCTGGGCGTGTTCCGCGACGATGAAAAGTCGCGCGAGGAAGTGTTGAAGCTCATCGGTTCATGAGCCAAGAGGAACGTCCCTATCGTCCACTGGGCAGCGCGCGGCCTTTGGTGGAGCCGGTCGGTCCATTACCGCTGGCGACCAAGCGGCTGGCACTGGTTACGGGCGGGCATCGCCGGCTGGGCGGCATTATCGCCGGGGCATTTGCCAAGGCCGGTCATTCGCTCGCGATCCATGGCAGCCATGATACGCGGCTCGATTCTCATCTGGCGCTGACGCTGGAGGCGCAGGGCACGGAGTGGGACGGCTTCGTTGTCGATTTCGCTGACCCGGAAAATGCCGAGGAATTGATTGCGCGGGTGGCCGAGCGGTTCGGTCGTCCCCCCGACATATTGGTCAACAGCGCCGCGATGTTTGGGCAGGACCGGATCGACACGGTGACGGCGGATGACCTGATGCGCCATTATGCCGTCAATTGCGCTGCGCCCGCGATGCTGACCAAGGCGTTCGCGACGGTTCCGGCGGGCACGGGCGATCGCTGCATCATCAATATCCTCGACCAGCGGATCGACCATCCCCATGGCGATCAGTTGGCTTATACACTGTCCAAGCTGGCGCTGGCGGGATTGACGCAGACGAGCGCCAATGCGCTGGCGCCGAAGGTGCGGGTCAATGCGGTCGCGCCGGGGCTGACCATCGCGACGCCCGACTATGATCCGGAACAAATGGCGCGGCTGGAAGCGATGATGCCGCTTGGCCGGTTGCCGCAGGCCGATCAGATCGCGCAGGCTGTCCTCTATCTGGCCGACGCGACCGCCGTCACTGGGCAGACGCTCTATGTCGATGGCGGCGCGCATCTGAAAAGCTATGATCGGGACTTCATGCATCTGTGCCGATAGGCTTGGCGGAAATGCTAGGCCGCAAGGGGTGGCGGATGGCGTCGCTTGTCCATAGAGCAGTGCGCATCGTTGATGCTCCCCTGGAAGGGGAGGTGGCTGGCGCAGCCAGACGGAGGGGTGTCCTGCTATCGAGAAGGTGACACCCCTCCGTCAGCCCTTCGGGCTGCCACCTCCCCCACAGGGGGAGGATTTATCGGAATTGGTGCGGACTTGATTGGCAACGCAATAATGGGAGATGGCAATGACCTATGAAACGATTTTGGTCGAACAGCGCGACGCGGTTACGCTGATCACGCTGAACCGGCCCCAAGCCTTGAATGCGCTCAACGGCCAGGTGCTGAGCGACCTGAGCGCTGCCTTTGCCGCCTATGATGCCGACCCGACCCAGCATTGCGCCGTCCTGACCGGCAGCGAAAAAGCGTTCGCGGCGGGCGCGGACATCAAGGAGATGGTCGACAAGGACGGGGCCGATTTCTTCCTGGAAGATTTCTTTTCCGGCTGGCAGAGCAAGGTGGTCGCCACCCGCAAGCCGTGGATTGCGGCGGTGGCGGGCTTTGCGCTGGGTGGCGGATGCGAACTGGCGATGATGGCGGACTTCATCATTGCGGCCGATACGGCGAAATTCGGCCAGCCCGAAATCAAGCTGGGCGTCGCGCCGGGCATGGGCGGATCGCAGCGCCTGACTCGCGCGGTCGGCAAGGCCAAGGCGATGGACATGTGCCTGACCGGCCGGATGATGGGGGCTGACGAAGCCGAACGGTCGGGGCTGGTAAGCCGGATCGTGCCTGCCGCCGAGCTGCTGGACGATGCGCTCAAGACCGCCGCCGTCATCGCCGCGATGCCGCCGATGGCCGCGATGGTGAACAAGGAAATGGTCAATATCGCGTTCGAGACGGGCCTTGCCCAAGGATTGCTGACCGAGCGGCGCATGTTCCAGATCCTGACCGCGACCGAGGACAAGAAGGAAGGCATGACCGCCTTTGTCGAAAAGCGGCCTGGCGTCTGGAAAGGACGCTGATCTGCTGGAGCCGATCAGCAACAATCAGCAATTTTGTGACAGAATGATGGCGGCTTTTTTGGGCATCCTCGTTTCAGAAGGAAACTGAACAACAATCCATGGAGAGGTGCGACGCCCTGCGCGTCACCCTGATCGGCTCATGACACCCAGGGAGCCTCTTCATGTCCGTCCATTTTGTCGTCCGTCCGTCCACTCGCGCGCTGTTGCTGGCCTGTGCCGCCGCAGCCCTGATTCCTGCCGCCCATGCGCAGGAGCCGGTCGGCGATGATGAGACGAACATCACCGTTACTGGCCGTCGCATTTCCCAATCGTCCGAGGCGATCGGCGAGGACAAGGTGAGCAATGTCGTGGCGGTGACGCGCGAGGCTTTGCTGTCCGCGCCATCGGGCATTTCGGGCCTGAAAATGCTGGAGCAATTGCCCGGTTTCAACGTCCAGACGGACGGGGCGCTGGGCCTCTATGAATTCGGCAACAGCGTCCAGACCCGCGCGTTCAACCTCGATCAGATCGGGTTCATTGTCGATGGTATCCCAACAGGCCGCAGTGATGCGTTCGGTGGCAGCCCGGTATTCCGCTATGTCGACAATGAAAATCTGGGCGTGGTTGAAGCCGCCGTCGGCGCAGGCGATGTAGGCCTGCCCAGCTATTCGACGCTGGGGCCGGTGGTGCAATATAACAGCATCGCGCCGCAGGAGGATATGGGCCTGTTCGTGTCGCAGAGCTTTGGCGATTTCGGGCTGAAGCGGACCTTCATCCGCGCCAGCACGGGGCAGGTCGGTCCGTTCCGAGCTTATGTGAGCCGCACCAAGCTCAACAGTGATCTGTGGCGCGGCGTCGGCACGGTCGATCGCGAGCATTGGGAGGCGCAGATCCACGCCGACCTGGGCGGCGATAGCTGGGCGCGGTTCAAATTCGTGTCTAACGACTTTTTCGACTATGACTCGCCGACGCTCAGCCGCACACTCTACAATTCCGCAACGCCGGATGTGGGCGGCAACACCGGCCGGGATCGTGGCTATATCGCCGTCGTGCCCAACAGTACGCCGGGTTTCGCGCCGGTGGCGGGCGGCCCTGCTTTTTCCAACAGCAACTATACCTATACCTACAATCTCGCGCTTAACGTGCGGAAGGACAAGCTCTATGGCGGCACCGTCCATCTGGGCATCGCCGATGGTGTATGGGCCGAAGCGACGGCCTATTATGAGGATAAGGGCGGCTATGGCGTGTCGCCCGACAGCTATGCCAACAGCCTGTTGCAATATACGCGGCAAACGGCGGCAGGCCTGGCGCTGACGGCACCGCGCGGCACGCAATATGGTCTGTCGACGGTGGGTGGCGACCGCTATGGCCTGACCACCAAACTCCATTGGGACATGGGCGCGCATAGCGTGGAGGCGGGCCTGTGGGCCGAGGTCGACAGCTATAATCGCACCCAGGCACGCTTCAACACGACCGACGGGTCGCCCGCCAGCGCGCCCAATCTGGATGAACTCGTCTATGTGCGGCGCGACTATCAGTCGGAACGGCATACGACGCAGGCGTTCGTGAAGGACCGCATTTCCCTGATGGATGACAGCCTGATCTTCGACCTGGGGATCAAGGCACTGCATGTCGACTATCGCCAGAGTGGCTATCGCGACTTCAACGACTATTATCGCAACGCGGGCACCGCCGCTGCGCCCATCTGGGTCGCCGGATGGGGACCGCAGACCAACCGGGCCAGCTATGGCGACGGGTTCCTGCCGATGGCGGGCGTCCTCTACAAGATCGATAGCCAGACCCAGATTTTCGCCTCCTATGCCGAAAATATGGCTTTGCCCAAGGGGATGGACGACATCTTCTCCGTCGCGCTGAACAGCAGCGCGGCCGTCGTGCCTGCTCCTGCGCCGGAACGGTCGCAGAATTTCGAGGCGGGCATCCGCACCAACCAGGGGCAATTTTATGCCTCGCTGGCGGGCTATTACACCAAGTTCAAGAATCGCATCCAGTCGATCACGGGAATCCTGCCCGGTACGACCAACGTCACCGAAACCTTCTTTCAGAATGTCGGCCGGGTGACGGCCTATGGCGCGGAATTCAGCGGCACGTTCAAACCATCCGTGCTCAATGGCCTTGCCTATTTCAACCTGAGCGCCACCTATAATATCGCCAAGTTCAAGGACGATATCGTCACGCCTACCCTGACCTATGCGACCGATGGCAAGTTCATTCCCGACAGCGCCAAATGGATCGTCAATGGCGGCGTGACGATCGAACCGGCGAGCTGGCTGGTGGGCAATATCTCCGGCAAATATACCAGCCGCCGCTGGTCCACCTTCGTCAATTCGCCGGGGTCGAGCGTGCCGGGCTTCACCGTGTTCAGCGCCTATGTCGATATTGGCGATGGATTCAGCCTGGGGCCGGTCAAGAGCGTGAAGGCGCGGTTCAATGTCGACAATCTGTTCGACAAGGACACCCTCTCCTATATTTCCTCGACCGTGACGGGCGACGGCTTCTTCCGGCCGCTGTCGCCGCGCACCTTCCAGTTCACCATTTCGGGCGAAATCTGATGCGGGTTGGACTTATGATGGGGGCAGCGCTGATCGCGCTGCTCCCGGTTGCGGTGTCGGCGCAGGCTGTGCCGAAGAAGGTGCAGCAATTGCACCAGAAACTGCTGACGCTCGACAGCCATCTCGATACGCCCGCCTCGCTCGACCTGCCTGACTGGTCGATCGACGAGGAACATGGCGTGCATAGCGACTATACTCAGGTCGATTTGCCGCGCATGAAGAAGGGCGGGCTGGATGGCGGTTTCTGGGCCATCTATACGGGGCAGGGGCCGTTGACGGTCGAGGGGTTCGCCAAGGCGCGGGATTTCGCGCTGATGCGGGGGGTGTCGATCCGCGAGATGGTGGCGGCGGACCCGGCCAATTTCGCGCTCGCATTGGAGGCGAAGGACGCCGCGCCGATCGCGGCGGCGGGCAAGCGGGTCGTCTATATGTCGATCGAAAATGCCTATCCGCTGGGCGAGGATATCGGCCTGCTCCAGACCTTCTACGACATGGGCGTGCGGGTCGTGGGCTTTGCCCATTTTGCGCATAACCAGTTTGCCGACAGTTCGACCGACCCGTCCAAGAAGCCGCGCTATGGCGGGCTTAGTCCGCTCGGCAAGCAATTGCTCAAGGACATGAACCGGCTGGGCATCGTGCCCGATGCCTCGCATAGTTCGGACCAGGTGCTGGACGATCTGCTGGCCTTGTCGACGACGCCGGTGCTGCTGACTCATTCGGGGTGCAAGGCGGTCTATGACCATCCGCGCAACATTGATGATGATCGGTTGAAGGCGCTGGCGGCCAAGGGCGGCGTCATTCAGATGAACGCCTATGGGGCTTATTTGAAGGCTTCCCAGCCGAACCCCGAACGGCAGAAGGCGATGGGCGCGCTGTTCGCGTCGATGCGGGATGGCGGCAAGATGACGGCGGAAAAGCGGGCGGAACTGCTGGCCAAGCGGCAGGAGATCGACCGGCTTTATCCTGAGACCGACCGGGCAACCTTCGATGATTTCATGGCGCATATGCTGCATGCGCTCAAGGTCGTGGGGCCGGACCATGTCGGCATCGGCGCGGACTGGGATGGTGGCGGCGGGGTCGTTGGCATGGAGGATGTGCTGGACCTGCCCAGGATCACCGAGGCGCTGTTGAAGGCGGGCTATGGCGAGGCGGATGTGCAGAAGATCTGGGCGGGCAATGTGTTGCGCGTGCTGGCGGCGGCTGAGGCGGGGAAGGGGAAGTGATGCACCGTTCGCCCTGAGCGAAGTCGAGAAGCGGGGTGCGAGCGTTTCTCGACTTCGCTCGAAACGAACGGAGGGGGTTACTTACCCTCCAGCATCTCGATCATGAGGGAGAAGTCGCGGGTGGCTTCGCCCTGGTTGGCGAGGAGTTGGTAGAGCGATTCCGCCACGTTGCCCATGGGTATGGATGCGCCTACCGAGGCGGCGGCTTCAGTGGCGAGTTTCAAGTCCTTGAGCATCAGGCCGACGGCGAAGCCGCCCTGATAGCCATTGTCGGATGGCGATTGCGGGCCGACGCCGGGGACGGGGCAGTAGCTGGTCATCGACCAGCTTTGGCCCGACGAGACGCTGGAGATATCATAGAAGGTCTGCGGATCGAGGCCCAGTTTCTTCGCCATAGCGAAGCTCTCGCAGGTGGCGACCATGGTCGCGCCGAGCAGCATGTTGTTGCAGATTTTGGCCGCCTGGCCATTGCCCGCGCCGCCCGCGTGAATGACCGCCTTGCCCATGGCCGAGAGGATCGGCTTTGCCCGTTCGAAGCCGGCGTCGGTGCCGCCGACCATGAAGGTGAGCGTCCCGCCATTGGCCGCGGCGATGCCGCCGGAGACGGGGGCATCGACCATGTCGAAGCCTCTGTCGGTCGCGGCGTCGATCACGCGGCGGGCGGTGGCGACGTCGATGGTCGAGCAATCGAGGAACAAGGCACCGGGGCTGGCCGCGCCATAGACTTCGCCCGAATACACGCTTTCGACATGCTTGCCGGCGGGCAGCATGGTGACGACGGCGTCGGCGTCGGTCGCGGCGTCGGCGGCGCTGCTGGCGCGGATGGCACCCAAGGATTCCGCCTTGGCGAGAGCCTCTTCCGACAGGTCGAAGGCGCGGACGGCATAGCCGTGCTTAAGCAGGTTGGCGGCCATGCCGCCGCCCATATTGCCGAGTCCGATGAAGGCGATGGTCTGGGTCATGATGCTCTTCTCTCCTGCTTAACTTCGCATATTTCCCGTAAAAACGGACATATTCGTGCGCGGCCCTGATCCTATCGGAAAGCGGGCGGCGTGGGGCAGGCAGCGTGCATCGGGATGATAGCAGGTGCCTGCGGTGTAGGACAGATCAGGTCGCGAGCGCTGGCAGCGGCGTCCATTGCTGGTCGGCGGGGAGGGGCGTGAAGATCGCATCGATCATCGCGTCGCTGACCTCTTCCAGTGTGGCCGGGTTCCATTGCGGCTTGTTATCCTTGTCGAAGATCAGCGCGCGCACGCCTTCGACGAAATCGGGGCGGCGGATGATCGCGCAGGCGAGGCCATATTCCATCGCCATGTTGGATGCGAAATCCGGCTGGGCCGCGCCCTCGATCAGTTGGCGCAGGGCGACCTTGATCGTCTGGGGCGATTTGGTGGCGAGGGTGGCGCGCTGCCTGGCGGCCCATTCGTTGCCGTCGGCGTCGAGCGCGGCGACGATCCCCTCCGCCTTGTCCGAGGCGAAGAGGCGGTCGATGTCGGGGCGGGCGGCTTCGAGTTTGGAGGGCGGGGGTGTTTGCGCGGCGGCGTCGAGGATGGGCGCGAGATTGGCGGGGTCGGCGAGGATGCGTGCCTTGACCTCGTCCAGCGTGTCGGACGGCATATAATGGGTGGCGATGCCGATCGCGGCGCAATCCGCGCCGTCGATCCGCGCGCCGGTGGCGGCGAGCCATGCGCCGACCCGGCCCGGCAGGCGGGGGAGATACCAGCCGCCGCCGACGTCTGGGAAGAGGCCGATGCCGGTTTCGGGCATGGCGAAGGTCGTCCGTTCCGTCGCGACACGATAGCGGGCGGGGAGCGAAATGCCGACGCCGCCACCCATGACGATGCCGTCGATGAAGGCGACGATCGGCTTGTCATAGACGAACAGCAGATGGTTCATGCGATATTCGAGGTGGAAGAAGCGTTCGGCTTCGACGCAGTCCGTTTTGGCGCTGTTGGCGATGAGCGCGATATCGCCGCCGGCGCAGAAGCCACGGCCTTCCGCGTGGTCGATCATCACGGCGGTTACGCTGTCGTCGGTGCGCCAGGCGAGCAGGGCGGTGTTGATCGCCTCGCACATGTCGGGCGTGAGGGCGTGGATCGCCTTGGGGCGGTTGAGGCGGATGCGGCCGATAGTGTTTTCGATGAAAGTGAGAACGTCGTCTGTCACGCTGACCTATCTTTCCGTTCGCCCTGAGCCTGTCGAAGGGCCGTTTTTCTTGAAGAAAAGTGGAGGGCTTCGACAAGCTCAGCCCGAACGGCTTTTCTGTTTAATCCCGCAGCATATCCCGCGCGATGATCATGCGCATGACCTGGTTGGTGCCTTCGAGGATGGAATGGACGCGCAGGTCGCGCCAGAAGCGTTCGACGGGGTAGTCCATCAGATAGCCATAGCCGCCATGGAGTTGCAGCGCGCGGTCCACGACGGAGGAGCCGGTGTCGGTGGCGAAGCGCTTGGCCATGGCGGCGAAGCGGGTCTTGTCCGGGGCGTTGTCCGTGACCTTGACGGCGGCGGCGTAGAGCAGGGTGCGGGCGGCCTGCAGCTCGGTCTCCATGTCGGCCAGCATGAACTGGGTGTTCTGGAAGTCGGCGATGGACTGGCCGAATTGCTTGCGGTCCTTGGTATATTGGACGGCTTCGTCGATGCAGCGCTGCGCGCCGCCGAGCGAGCAAGCGCCGATGTTGAGGCGGCCACCGTCGAGGCCCGCCATGGCGATGGCAAAGCCCTGTCCTTCGGCGCCGACGAGATTGGCGACGGGGACGCGGACGGCGTCGAAATTGACCTGGGCGGTGGGTTGGCTGTGCCAGCCGAGTTTGCGTTCCTGCGCGCCAAAGCTGACGCCGGGCATATCCTTGTCGATGACGAGGCAGCTAATGCCCTTTGGCCCTTCCTGCCCCGTGCGGACCATGACGAGATAGACTTCATTCTCGCCGCCGCCGGAGATGAATTGCTTGGAGCCGGTGACGACATAATGGTCGCCATCCTTGACCGCCTTGGTCTTGAGGCTGGCCGCGTCCGAGCCTGCGCCTGCTTCGGTCAAGCAATAGCTGGCTATGCGGGTCATGGGGAGGAGGTCGGGGAGATAGGCGGCCTTGAGCGCTTGGCTGCCGAACGTGTCGATCATCCAGGCGGCCATATTGTGGATCGAGATGAAGGCGCTGGTGGAGGGGCAGCCATAGGCCATGGCTTCCATGATGAGCGCGGCTTCGAGGCGGCCAAGGCCGATGCCGCCGGCGCTTTCGGAGACGTAGATGCCGCCGAAACCCAGTTCCGCCGCCGCGCGGATCGTGTCGCGGGGGAAGATGTGTTTTTCGTCCCACTCGGCGGCGTGCGGGGTGATCGCGTCGGCGGTGAAGCGGCGCGCGAGCTCCTGGATTTCGCGTTGGTCGTCGGTGAGGTCGAATTGGTTGGTCATTGCCTTACCCTAAATTGGCGTCATGCCGGACTTGATCCGGCATCCATTGGCGCTTCATATGATCATCATGTCCAACCAGCCCTGTGTCTACATCCTTGCAAGCGGTCGGCATGCTACGCTGTATATTGGTGTTACAGGGCATTTGTTCGAGCGTATCCATCAACATCGCACCGGCGTATTCGATGGGTTTACGCGGCGATACGGGGTCCAGCGATTGGTGTGGTTCGAACATCAGGCGGATTTCCCCGCTGCGATCGCGCTTGAGAAGAAGCTCAAGAGATGGCGACGGGAGTGGAAGGTGGCGCTCATCGAAAAGGATAATCCGTTCTGGGAGGATCGTGCGATCATGCTGGGTTTACCTCCACTCGATCAGGCGTAGAGCCAATGGATGCCGGATCAAGTCCGGCATGACGGCAGAAAGGGGGGATGCGTTGTTGCTCTCCCCCATCCCATCACCCCATGGTCGGGATGACGAAGGCGTTGGCCGCGTCGCCCACGCCGCCATCGGGCCAGCGCTGGGTGATCGTCTTGACCTTGGTCCAGAATTTCACGCCTTCCATGCCATGCTGGTTGGTGTCGCCGAAGGCCGAGCGTTTCCAGCCTCCGAATGTGTGATAGGCGACGGGGACCGGGATCGGCACATTGATGCCGACCATGCCGACATCGACGCGGGCGGCGAATTCGCGGGCGGCGTGGCCGTTGCGGGTGAAGAGGGCGACGCCATTGCCATATTGATGCTGGCTGGGGAGGGCGACGGCTTCTTCGAAACTGTCGGCGCGGACCATCTGAAGGACGGGGCCGAAAATCTCTTCCTTATAGGCACTCATGCCGGTGGTGACATGGTCGAAGAGGGTGGGGCCGACGAAGAAACCTTCCTCATGGCCCTGCAGCGTGAAGCCGCGACCGTCGACCACCAGTTCCGCGCCCTCATCGACGCCGGTCTGGATCCAGTTTTCGATCTTCTGCTTGTGCGCGGCGGTGACGACCGGGCCATAATGGGCCTCGGCATCGGTGGAGACGCCGACGCGCAGCGCTTCGATCGCGGGGATGAGTTTTTCACGCAGAGCCACGGCGGTCTTTTCGCCGACGGGGACGACGACGGGGAGGGCCATGCAGCGCTCGCCGGCCGAACCGAAGGCCGCGCCGGACAGGTCGTTGACCACCTGGTCGAGATCGGCGTCGGGCATGACGATGCCGTGGTTCTTCGCGCCGCCCATCGCCTGGACGCGCTTTCCGGCGGCGACGCCGCGATTATAGACATAATGGGCGATGTCGGACGAGCCGACGAAGCTGACGCCCTTGATGTCCGGGTGGTCGAGGATGGCGTCGACCATTTCCTTGTCGCCCTGCACGACCTGCAAAATCCCTTCTGGCAGGCCTGCTTCGAGAAACAGTTCAGCGAGGCGGACAGGCACGGAGGGGTCGCGTTCGGAGGGCTTGAGGATGAAGGCGTTGCCGGTCGCGATGGCGACGCCCGACATCCACAGCGGGATCATGCCGGGGAAGTTGAAGGGCGTGATGCCAGCGCCGATGCCGATCGGCTGGCGGAAGCTGTAGACGTCGATGCCCGGTCCTGCGCCTTGGGTATATTCGCCCTTGAGGACGTGGGGGATGCCGCAGCAAAATTCGATGACTTCGAGGCCGCGCTGAATGTCGCCCTTGGAGTCGGCGATCACCTTGCCATGTTCGGAGCTGAGCAGATGGGCCAGCTCGTTCATATTCGCTTCGACCAGCGCCTTGAAATTGAACATTACGCGGGCGCGGCGCTGCGGATTGACGGCGGCCCAGGCGGGCTGCGCCTTCTTGGCAGCGGCGACGGCGAGGTCGAGCAGGGCAGCATCGCCCAAGGCCACGCGGGCCTGGACGCCGCCATTATTGGGATCGAACACGTCGCTATAGCGTGTCGCTGGCGCGTCATGGGTGAAGGCGAGCTTGTGCGAAATCTCACGCATGGAAGGCATCCTCTCAAATTGTTGCCGCCTTCTAGGCTGCTTGCGTTATTGCAAGCAATGGGGAAGTTATGCATGGGTGGCCTGCAATTTTGCAGGGGTGGGGCGGCATGTTCGATTGGGATGACCTGCGCGTGTTTCTGGCGGTGGCGCGGGCGCGCAAGGTGGCCCCGGCGGCGCGGGCGCTGGGGATCGACGCGACCACGATCGCGCGGCGGCTGGCGCGGTTGGAGAAGGCGCTGGACGCCGAATTGTTCGAAATGGGCGCGGGCGAGCGCAGCCTGACGGCGCGGGGGCAGGAATTGCTGGGCCATGCCGAGGCGGCCGAAAGCGCGGCACTGGCGGCTGTCGAGGAGATGCGCGGGCAGGAGCGCACGCTGGCGGGGCAGGTGCGGCTATCGGTGGCGGAAGGGTTCGGCACCTGGGTCTTGGCACCGGGGATGGGCGATTTCAACCGGCGGCATCCGGGCATCCGGCTGGACCTGATTACCGCATCAGGCTTCCTCAATCCGTCCAAGCGCGAGGCGGATATGGCGGTGATGCTGGCGCGGCCGCAGCGGGGGCGGTTGATGGTGCGGCGGCTGGGGGATTATCGGCTGCATCTTTATGCCTCGCCGGATTATCTGGCGCGGGCGGGGCGGCCGGATACGCCCGCTGACCTGCGTGGGCATACGCTGATCGGCTATGTGCCGGAATTCATCTTTTCGCCGGAGCTGGACTATCTGGACGAGGTGGAGGCGGGGCTGGAGGCGCATCTGCGGTCGACCAGCATCATCATGCAGCAAAGGATGATTGCGGAGGGGGCGGGGATCGGCGTGTTGCCGGACTTTATCGGCCGGCGTGACGCAGGGTTGGTGCCGTTGATGGCCGAGCGGGTGGAGATTACGCGCAGCTTTTGGCTGGTCATGCACGGCGACCTGCGCAAGTTGGCGCGGATCGCGGCGGTTGCTGATTGGCTGCAGGAGAGAATAGAAACGCTAAAGCCAATCGACGGGACGGCTCCGGCTCGCTAAGGGAGTCGCGATGGATAGAGAGCGGTCGTATTTCGCCCATGCAGCATAAGCCCAAGCGGAGCCGGGCAATCGCCCTGCCGAGCGGGGAATTTCGCGCCCGCGCCACCGAATATCTCGATTTCCTGGCCGCCTGGGTCCAGAAGCCGCGCCAGACCGCGTCGGTCGTGCCGTCCAGCCGCTATCTCGCGCGGCTGATGGTGGCGCAGATTGATCCGAGTGATGGCCGGGTGCTGGAACTGGGCGGCGGGACGGGCGTGTTCACGCGCGCCATTCTCAAGACCGGCCTGCCGCCCGAAAAGCTGGAAGTGGTGGAGATTAATCCCGCCTTTGCGCGCGGATTGCGGCGGCATTTCCCGCAGGTATCGGTGCTGGAAACCCCGGCGCAGATCGTGTCGACCGCGACGGCGGGGGAACCGGGCGATTATCAGGTGGTGGTGAGCGGACTACCGCTGCTGGCGATGGACCGGCATATGCATCACGACATATTGTCCGAATCCTTCCGTATGTTGCAGCCGGGGGGCAGCTTCGTGCAGTTCACCTACTCGATGCGGCACCCGGTCAATCGGGAGGTTATCGAGGCGCTGGGGCTGGATGTCGTGCGTGTCGGTCAGACGGTGCGCAATTTTCCGCCTGCGACGGTCTTTCGGTTCACACGTCGGGGCGAATAGGTTGCGTTTGGCAATCGGCCCCCTATCTTTGCCGCAACGCAATAAGGGGCAGAGCCATCCATGGCATCCATCATCGAGATTGAAGGCCTGACCAAACGCTATGCGTCGGGACATGAGGCGCTCAAGGGTGTTGACCTGACCATCGAGGAAGGCGAGATTTTCGCGCTGCTGGGGCCGAACGGCGCGGGCAAGACGACGATGATTTCGATCATCTGCGGCATTGCGCGCGCGACGGGCGGCAGCGTGACGGTGGCCGGGCATGACATTGTGCGCGACTATCGCGGGGCGCGATCGGCGATCGGGCTGGTGCCGCAGGAATTGTCCACCGACCAGTTCGAGCGGGTGATCGACACGGTGACGTTCAGCCGGGGGCTGTTCGGCAAGCCGCGCAATCCGGCGCATATCGAGAAAGTGCTGCGCGACCTGTCGCTGTGGGACAAGCGCAACAGCAAAATCTTGGAATTGTCGGGCGGCATGAAGCGCCGGGTGATGATCGCCAAGGCGCTGAGCCATGAGCCGCGCGTGTTGTTTCTGGACGAGCCGACCGCTGGCGTGGACGTGGAGTTGCGGCGCGACATGTGGACGCTGATCGGCGAATTGCGCCAGACCGGCGTCACCATCATCCTGACCACCCATTATATCGAGGAGGCCGAGGAAATGGCCGACCGGGTGGGGGTGATCAACCGGGGCGAGCTGATGCTGGTCGAGGACAAGGTCGCGCTGATGAAGAAGCTGGGCAAGAAGACGCTGAGCGTCGTGCTGGCCGAGCCGCTGACCACCGTGCCCGGCGAATTGGCCGAGTGGGACGTGGCGCTGAAGGCCGATGGCCATGAGATCGAATATATTTTCGATACGCAGGCGGAGCGGACCGGCGTGTCGTCGCTGCTGCGGCGGCTGGGGGACCTGGGCATTGCGTATAAGGATCTGAATACGCGGCAGAGCAGCCTGGAGGATATTTTCGTGAGCCTGGTTCATCAGGAGAAGGCGGCGTGATGCTCCAGAATTTGCGCGCCATTGCGGCCATCTATCTGTTCGAACTGCATCGGTTCCGGCGCACGCTGATGACGGGCTTGCTGGTGCCGGTGATCACGACCTCGCTCTATTTCGTGGTGTTCGGCGGCGCGATCGGGTCGCGGATGACGGAGGTGGACGGGATTCCCTATGCTGCCTTCATCGTGCCGGGCCTCATCATGATGTCGATGTTCACCGAGAGCATCTTCAATGCGAGTTTCGGCATCTATATGCCTAAATTCACCGGCACCATTTATGAATTGCTGTCGGCGCCGGTGTCGGCGACCGAGACGATCATTGCCTATGTCGGCGCGGCGGCGACCAAGTCGCTGATCGTCGGCAGCATCATTTTCCTGACGGCGCATCTGTTCGTCGATGTGCAGGTGGCGCATCCCTTTGCGATGGCCGGGTTCATGGTGCTGATCGCGATCAGCTTCTGCCTGTTCGGCTTCATTCTGGGCGTATGGGCGCAGAGTTTCGAGCAGTTGCAGGTGATCCCGATGCTGCTGATCATGCCGATGACGTTTCTGGGCGGGGCCTTTTATTCGGTCCAGATGCTGGCCGAGCCGTGGCGGACGATCACGTTCTTCAACCCGATCGTCTATCTGATCTCCGGTTTCCGCTGGACCTTCTTTGGTCAGGGGGATGTGGGGATCGAGTTCAGCCTGTTGTTCGTCGCGGGGATGCTGGCGGTGTGTATCGCCATTATCGCGTGGATGTTTCGGACGGGGTATCGGTTGAAGAAGTGAGGGGGGCGCGCCCCGACCCGTTCGTTTCGAGCGAAGTCGAGAAACCTGAGCGCAGCGTTTCTCGACTTCGCTCGAAACGAACGGAGGTTGTGCGTAGCCCTCCGCCGATCAGGCAGCGGCGCTTTCCGGGGCTACGGCGAACAGGGTGACGTTGCGGTATTTGTCGTCATTCTGGTCATAGAGCCCGTGCATCGCTTCGAACTGTTCATCCAGCACCTTGAGGTCGGACAGGCCGACCAGCTTGAACGTGCCGAGCTTGAGTTCGCGCGGGGGGGTGCCGTCGCGATCGACAGTCACAGCGTCGATGAACAATTCGTCATGGCGCGTGTAGAGAATGTGCGGGGCCAGGGTGACGACCATCTTGTTATAGGTCACCTTCAGGCACTTCTGGAGCGCGATCGCTTCAAAAATCTCGGTCGGGGCTTGCATGATGTCCGATTCATGACTGATTTTGCCGATTCTTTCAATTGCTTTGTGCGCCGCACCATGGACGCACGACGCAATCAGGCCGGGACGAGGCCGAGCCGCTCGCGTAAGGACCAGCGGATGACCAGCATTATCGCGACGACGCCAAGGCCACTGGCAAGGCCGAGCCAGATGCCGAGGCCGTCCATGCCGAGCGGAAAGGCGAGCAGGCTGCCGACGCCGATCCCCACCACCCAATAGCCGATGAGTGCGAAGATCATCGGGATGGTCGTGTCCTGCAACCCGCGCAGCACGCCCGCGCCAACGGCCTGCGCGGCATCGACAAGCTGAAACAGGGCGGCGATGGCGAGGAAGCTGATGGCGAGGCTGATCGTCTGGGCATTGGCGGGGTTATCGAGGTCGAGGAACACGGAGACAAGGGTTCGCGGCATCAGGATGAGCGCGGCGGCGGCGGCGGCGGCAAAGCCTGTGCCCAGGATCAGCGCCAACCAGCCAGCGCGGCCGATCCCGGCGCGATCATGCCGTCCATGGGCGATGCCGACGCGCACGGTGGCAGCCTGGCCTATGCCCATGGGCACCATGAACACCAAGGCGGCGATCTGGATGGCGACCGCATGGGCGGCGAGCGAATCGCGGTCGATCAGTCCCATGAGCAGCGCCGAGGCGTTGAACACGGTGGTTTCAAAGCCGAGCGTGATCGCGATCGGCAGGCCGAGCGCCCATACCTGTCGCTGCCGCTCACGGTCGCGGGTCCAGAAACGCCCCAGGATGCGATAGCGGCGGAAGCGCCGGTCAATGAGGATGACGCCGAGCAGGCCGAAGAAGAGGAAGGCCGATGAGACGGTGCCAGCCAGCCCGGCACCGAACAGGCCAAGCGGCGGAAAGCCGAGATGGCCGAAGATCAGCGCCCAGCCAATGAGCAGGTTGAACGGCAGCGCGCACAGCATGACGAGCAAGCCCCAGATCGGCCGTTCCAACGCGGCGATGAAGGTTCGCAGCGTGGTGAAGCCGAGGAAAGGGAGCAGCGCCCATTGCATGCCGTGCATGAGATGTCCGGCATTGCGCGACAGGTCGGCATCCTGCCCCATGGCGAGCAATATCGCCTCGCACTGCCACAGGATCGCCCATGCGGGCAGGACGAAGAAGAGGGCGGCGCGCAGCGTCTGCTGAACGGTGCGGCGCACGTCGCGCACCGAATGGCGGCGGCGGCCGCGCTCGCTGGCGATCAGCGGCGAGGCGGCGGTGACGAGACCCATGCCGAACAGCAGGAAGGCGTGGAAGAGGTTGATGGCGAGCGCGCCCGCTGCGACCGCTTCCGCGCCGAGGCGGCCGAGCAGCAGCAGGTCTGTCGCAGCGATCGCCGACCAGGCGATATTGCCCGCGATCATCGGCAGGGCCAGCACGATGAGGGCGCTGGCTTCAATGCGCCAGGGGGACGCCAAGGGCCGCGCCTTAATGCGTTTTATGAGGAATGAGATGGAGCACGGCGACGATGATGGCACCGATTATCAGGCCGACAATGCCTGCGCCGATGGCATTCACCACCCAATCGACCACGGGGCCGATGGCGGGCAGGGCCTGGGCCGCGCCCTGCGCCAGATGGTGGATCATGTCCGGGATCAGATCGAGATGATATTCGTGCAGGCCGTGGACGATGAGGCCGCCGCCGACCCACAGCATCGCAGCGGTGCCGACGACGCTTAAGATCTTCATGAGGATCGGCATCGCCTTGACGAGGCCACGGCCGATCGCGCGGGTGACATAGGAGGCGCGCTGGGCGAGGTGGAGGCCGATATCGTCCATCTTCACGATCAGACCGACGACGCCATAGACGCCCGCGGTGATGGCGATGGCGACGACGAACAGGACGATCGCCTGCTCCCAGATCGGCTTGTCCGCCACGGTGCCGAGCGAAATGGCCATGATTTCGCCCGACAGGATGAAATCGGTGCGGATCGCGCTCGACACTTTCTGATTTTCAAGATCAGTGGAATTGAGGGTCGCCAGTGCTTCTTCGACAACGTCATGACCACCCTGGAACGCTTCCAGCAGTTTTTCCGCCGCTTCGAAACAGAGGAAAGCGCCGCCTACCATCAGCAGGGGTGGCAATAACCATGGTGCCAGGGCGCTGATGAGCAGTGCGGCGGGTAGAAGGAAGAGCAGTTTGTTGCGGAGCGACCCCTTGGCGATCCGCCAGATGATCGGCAACTCGCGCTCCGGGCTGAGGCCCATGACATAATTGGGCGTCACGGCGGTGTCGTCTATCACCACGCCCGCCGCCTTCGTGCCCGCCTTGCCCGCTGCGGCGGCGACGTCGTCCAAAGATGTCGCGGCAAGGCGAGCAATGCCCGCGACATCGTCGAGCAGCGCAATCAGACCCGAAGGCATGGACGGTTATTCCCCTATTATGGGCGGAGATCGGCCGCCCCTTGTGCGCGCTTCATAGAGGCCGGGCGACTGGGGAGCAATGGCGTGTATAGGTTAGTAATTGCCCGGCGGATCGCTGGCGGGAAAGCTCTGGTCCGACTGTTCATCGACCTTGTCCCAATCCGCTTCGGCGATACCTTCTTGTGGCCCGGCGTCACGTACGATTCCTGACGAGCCTACGGCACCGCGATCATCGGCCACCTTGCCGTCGCCCATCCATGCGCGCCAGCCCTTGAGCGCAATGGCACCCAGGCCGGTGACGATGGCCAGTTTGAACAGACCCTTCATGTTCAATTCTCCCGCTCGTGATGAATGTGGACCCAATCAGCCCGATCATGGCCGACCGCTTCGCAGGTTAACCGGATTTCACCTTCTTCGTCCGACCCGCCCGAATCGCTATCGGTTGCGTTTGGCTGCGCCACAGTCCAGCGTTCGCGCAGCGCCGCGTCAATCATCGCTTCCCAGATCGCCGCATCGCCGACGGCGCGCATGGCTTCGTCCGGTTCTTTCATCAGCGCAAGGATGCTGGCCGCATCCTGAACGCGGGCGGGCCAGTCGTCGGGTGCGTCCGTGGCAAGATGGCGGGCCAGCTTTTCGATCAGGGCAGGGTTTTTCATGCAAGCGCAACGCGCCGCGCGGGACGGCGTTCCGTGGCGTCAGGGTGCAGCCTTGCGCACGGGCTTGCGTCGGCGGGCGAGGAAGAAGCGCAGCATTTCGCGCGAGGCGTCGGGACCGGCGGGATCGGTATAGGAACCCGCGCGCGCGCCACCCGACCAGGCGTGGCTGCTGCCATGAATGGTCCAGTTTTCCAGCATGACGTCGCCCTTCCCATCGCGATGTTCGGTGCGGGTGAAGGCGCGACCCCCTGCCGATGTGCCCTGTTCCGATTGGCTGACCAGCGGGCCATGGGCCGATCGTTCGAGCAGCGACCGGAAGCCGTCTGCATTGGAGGGGTGGACGACCGTATCGGCATCGCCATGAAAGACGATGGTTGGGCGGGGGCGGGGTGTGCGGCCGGTCGGAGTCTCGCTCGTCGAGCGACCCCGCATGGCGGCCAGCGCGCCGCTGACGGTGCTGACGTCGCCACGGGTCAGGGCGGAATGGATGCCGACCGCGACGAAGAGTTCGGGATAGGCCTGGCCGATGATCGCGGCCGCTACGCCGCCGGCCGAGATGCCCGCGATATAGACGCGCGTGGGATCGGCGCGGGACAGCGCGATGGCGTGGCGGGTCAGCCCGGCAATCAGGGCCGGTTCGCCCTTGCCGCGCAACTGGTCGCCGGGGCGGTGCCAGTTCCAGCAGCGGGCCATGTTGGCCGACCGGGATTGTTCGGGATAGAGCATGATGACGCCGCGTTCGTCGGCAAGCTCGTTCATGCCGGTGCCGGTTGCGAAATCGCCTGCCGATTGCGAGCAGCCATGGAGCATCACGACGATCGGCATGCGGCGGCGCGCGGAGCCGGTCGGGGTGTAGAGCTTATAGCGGATCGCGCCATGCTTGCTTTCGAACAGGCCGTCGATGAAGCTGCCGGGCAGGGGGCGGGCAGGCGGGGACGGCTTGGGCGTCCGCTTGACGGCAGGTTTGCGGGTCGGAGCCTTTTTTGGGGGCTTGGCCGGGGTTGTCAGTAGCCCATGCATGGCAAAGGCGGCCGACATCGGGCGGCCTTTCTGCATCAGTTTCGCGGCCTTCATGGCCGACACGAACGGATTTTTCATGGGATGTCCCTTGCTGGCGACAGGTTGTTGGCCAACCAAGATGCAAGCCAGACAAGGGTAACGGGCTGCGCGCGGGTTTGATCCTGCAGTGCAGCATTTACTTGCACGTCAAGGGCCAACCCTTTGTGCGGTATCAACAAAAAAGCCGCCCGTTGCGGGGCGGCTTTCTCGTTTGATCGGAAGAGGAGGCTCAGGCGTCTTCGGCCGGGGCTTCGTCTTCAGCCTTGTCCGTGGCGATTTCGCCTGGTTCAGCGTTAGGATCATAGTCTTCGGTGAAGCCGCTCTCGTCCTTTTCGAACAGGTCAGCCATCACGTCCACGCCTTGCGACTGGAGATCGGCTTCTTCCGGCGAGCGGGCGACGTTGACCTGGATCGTGGTCACGACTTCAGGGTGCAGCGCAACCTTGACGTCGAACACGCCGAGCGTCTTGATCGGGCGTTCCAGCACGATCATCGACTTGGTCACATTGCTGATGCCCTGCGCGTTGAGCGCTTCGAGAATGTCGCGAACCGCAACCGACCCATAAAGCGCGCCAGCGTTGGACGACTGGCGGATCAGGACGATCTGGGTGCCGTTGACACCATCGGCCGCGGCTTCCGCGTCGGCACGACGGGCAGCATTGTCGGCTTCGATCTTGGCGCGGTTGGCCTCGAACAGCTTCTTGTTAGCGTTGTTGGAGCGCAGCGCCTTCTTGTTCGGCAGCAGGAAGTTACGGGCATAGCCGTCCTTGACGGTTACGATGTCGCCAATGGCGCCGAGCTTCTCGATGCGTTCGAGCAGAATGATTTCCATGGGGCTTACTCCCTTACTTCACGATGTAGGGCAGCAGGCCCAGATGACGGGCGCGCTTGATGGCCTGGGACAGTTCGCGCTGCTTCTTGGCCGAAACGGCCGTGATGCGGCTGGGGACGATCTTGCCGCGTTCGGACACGAAGCCCTGCAGCAGACGGACGTCCTTATAATCAATCTTCGGCGCATCCTTGGCGGCGAAGGGGCAGCTCTTGCGGCGGCGGAAAAATGGGCGTGCCATGGTTCAGGTCTCCTTATTCGCCAGCGGTTTCGTCGCGGTCGCGGCGGGGGCCACGATCACCACGGTCTTCGCGCGGGCCACGATCGCCCCGGTCGCCACGATCACCGCGGGGACCGCGATCACCACGTTCCGAACGCTCCTGCTTGCGCATCATCACCGACGGGCCGGTTTCCAGCTCGTCGACCTTGACGGTCATGTAGCGGATGATGTCTTCGTTGATCTGGGTCTGGCGCTCCAGCTCCGCGATCACATTGCCCGGCGCGTCGATGTTCAGCATGACGTAGTGCGCCTTGCGGTTCTTCGCGATCTTGTAGGCGAGCGAACGCAGGCCCCAGGTCTCGACCTTGGTAACCTTGCCTTCATTCTCTTCGACGATCTTGGTGGCGATTTCCGCCAGCGCGTCCACCTGCGCCTGTGCCAGATCCTGGCGCGCAAGGAACACATGCTCGTACAGAGCCATGATAATGCCTTTTCTGTTGGCCGATTGCTGACGCGCACCCCATGTGCAGCGCCCCTCCGGCTGTCGTCTCGTTCCGTATCTTCGCACTAGAGCGAGTCACCCCGGTCCGTCGCGAAGGCGGGCCTATGGCGGAAATGCGGGGGAATGGCAAGGGGCTCGCGTGGCTATGTGATCCGCCAGACTTGCCAGCGCAGACTGAATATAGATAGTGCGCCACCATGGCAAAGCGTTCCCCGGCGAAGGCCGGGGTCGAGTTGTTACGTTTGGACTGGATCCCGGCCTTCGCCGGGGAACGGACATAAAATTTGAGGAGCAGGAGAGTATATGGCCGTTGCGATTGCTGCCTTATCACTGATCCTGCTGATGATCGCGGCCTATCGGGGGATGAGCGTCATCATCATGGCGCCGTTGCTGGCGATGCTGGCGGTGTTCCTGACTGATCCAGCCGCCGTGCCTGCTGCTTTTTCCGGCCTGTTCATGGAGAAGGTCGCGAGTTTCCTGAAACTCTATTTCCCCGTGTTCCTGCTGGGCGCGCTGTTTGGCAAGCTGGTCGAGATTTCGGGCTTTTCCCGCGCGATCGTGACGGCGGTGATCGGCGTGGTGGGCGCGGGGCGGGCGATTCCGGCGATCATGCTGGTGACGGCGCTGCTGACCTATGGCGGGGTGTCGGTGTTCGTGGCGGTGTTCGCCGTCTATCCCTTCGCCGCCGAGATGTTTCGCCGCGCCGACATTCCCAAGCGGCTGGTGCCAGCGACCATCGGCCTTGGCGCGATCACCTTCACCATGGATGCGCTGCCCGGCACGCCGCAGATCCAGAATATCATTCCGACCAGTTTCTTTGGCACGACCACCTGGGCCGCGCCGGTGCTGGGGACGATCGGGTCGATCTGCATCGCGGCGATGGGGCTGGCTTATCTGGGCTGGCGGCGGCGGACGTTGATGGCGGCGGGCGAGGGCTATGGTGCGCCTGAAACGCTGGTGAACGAGCCGGAGCCGGTGGAGGACGCCGCCCCGGTGCATCCGCTGATCGCGCTGCTGCCGCTCCTGGTGGTGGGGGTCGGCAATTTGTTGCTGACGATGGCGATTCCGCGCTGGGTGAGCGGCGATGTCGTCACCTTGTCGCTGGTGGGGATGGCCGCGCCGGTTGAGGTGCAGGTGGCGCAGGTTTCCGCGCTGTGGGCGGTGGAGGGCGCGTTGCTGCTCGGCATTGCGACGATCCTGATGTTTGCTTTCCGTACCGTGGCCAAGCGCTTTGCCGAAGGGTCGAAGGCGGCGGTGGGGGGCGCTTTGCTGGCGGGCATGAATACGGCGGTGGAATATGGCTTCGGCGCGGTGATCGCGGCGCTGCCCGGCTTTCTGGTCGTCAGGGAAGCGCTCAAGGCGATCCCCAATCCGTTGATCAATGAGGCGATCACCGTGACGTCGCTTGCCGGGATCACCGGATCGGCTTCGGGCGGCCTGTCGATCGCGCTGGCCGCGATGGCGGACCAGTTCATGCTGGCGGGCGACGCGGCGGGCATCCCGCGCGAGGTGCTGCACCGGGTGGCGTCGATGGCGTCGGGGGGCATGGATAGTCTGCCGCATAATGGCGCGGTCATTACCCTGCTGGCGGTGACGGGGCTGACCCACCGGCAGGCCTATAAGGATATTTTCGCGCTGACGCTCATCAAGACGCTGACCGTCTTCGTGGTGATCGCGGTCTATTATCTGACCGGGATGGTCTGATCCCTTATCGGGCGGCCGAGCGGTGCAGGTCTGCCGAGCCGATGAAATGGGCGCGGGTCGAGGGACCGGCCCGTTCGAGCAAGGCGGCCACCTTGTCCTTCAGGCTGTGCGACGGCCGAGTGGGGTCGTCATAGGCCATTGCCCATTGGCCAAATTCGCGCGTGTCGATAGCCCCTTCGCGCAATTTGACGACGGCGCGGTGGCGTGGGTCGTCATAGATGCGGGCGAAGATGCGTTCGACGGCATCCTTTGGCCCTTCCAGCACCTGGAGGAAGCGGCGCGAGTTGAACAGCAGGAGGCCGGTCACATCGTCGCGCTGATTGTTGACGGCGGAGAGTTGCGCGACTTCAGCGCATTCCTGCAGCGTGACCGTGCCGACGACGGTGCTGATATACATGATCTGATGCAGTGACATGGACTTTCCCGGTTCGGCCCGTTTGCATCCCTATAGGGGAAAATCCCTTAATATTGGGTATTTAACCTGGATCAGACAGGGAAATGCCCCAGGGGGGAGAGAGAACCCCTGGGGCATCCATGCGACCCTCCGGCTGTCGGGAGGTATGGGATTTAGCGGATCGCGCCGCCGATGACGGCGCCGATGATGCCGCTGGTGAGGGCGATCAGGACCGCGTCGTTACCCGACTGGACCCACTGATAGCCGCGCGGTGGGGCGTTCAAGCGATAGCCGCGATAATTGTTGATCACCCGGTAGTTGGTAGCCTGGCGACGGTCGAAGCGCTGACCCTTGGCCCAGCGATGATTGACCACCGCATTGCGGTTGGGACGATAGACATTGCCGTTGTTGCGGACGGTCGTCTTCTGCTTGACCACGGTGCGGCCGTTGGGCTGTTGCTTGACGACCGTGCGGGTCTGCTGCTGGCGGTGCTGCGGGCCGTAGCTCTGGGCCTGGGCCTGCGCGCTGATGATGGGGCTGGCGACCAGGGTTGTGGTGGCCAGGGCCATGATGATCTTCTTGAACATGAGCTTGCTCCTTTGCCTGTGTTTCTGGCGCCCTCTGCGGCGTCGAGAACAGAGATAGGCCGCGCTTGTCGCGAGGATGTGCCAGGAAGAGGCGAAGATGTCGGAAATTGTATCAAGCGGGTGTTTTGGCTGAATGGCTGTTCAGGAAAGGCGGGATTTCAGGGGTTTGGGCGCTAGATGGATAGCCGGACACCCCTCCGTCTGGCTGCGCCAGCCACCTCCCCCGCCGGGGGAGGATGGGCTTATTGCTTATTCGTGCCGTAGCGCGTCGATGGGGTTGAGGGCTGCTGCTCGCCGTGCCGGGAAATAGCCGAACACGACGCCGATTGCCGCAGAGAAGAGGAAGGCGATCAGGTTGACCTTGATGTCGAAGAGGAAGGGCACCTGCATCAACGGCGCGATGGCGAAAGTGGCAACCAGTGCCAGCAACAGCCCGATCAGGCCGCCAAGACAGGACAGCACGATCGCTTCGACCAGAAACTGCATCAGCACTTCGCGCGCGACCGCGCCGATGGCGAGGCGGATGCCGATTTCGCGGGTCCGCTCCGTCACGGACACCAGCATGATGTTCATGATGCCGATGCCGCCGACGAGCAGCGAGATGGCCGCCACCGCGCCGACGATCTGGGTCAGGATGGTGGTGGTGCCGGTGAGCGTGTCGCTGATCTGCTTGGTGTCGAACACGTTGAAATTATCCTCAGACCCGGCCTTGATCTTGCGCCGTTCGCGCATGAGTTCTTCAAGGCTGGTCTGCACCGCAGCGGTGTCATAGGCGTCGTCGACCGCGACCATGATCTGGCTGATGTCGCGGTTCCCGGTGAAGCGACGCTGCACGAATTTGATCGGCATGACGACGACATCGTCCTGATCGCCAAAGCCGCCCTGGCCGCGCGTCTTGAGCGCGCCGATCACCTGGCAGGAGACGCCCTTGATCCGCATCCGCTGACCCACCGGGTCCGCGCCCTGAAATAGGTTGGTGCGCACGGTATTGCCGATGATGCAGACCGGGCGTCCGGCCTCTTCTTCTTCGGGCAGGAACAGGCGGCCGACATCGGTGGTCCATTGCTGAACCTCGGAATAGGCCGATGTGGTGCCATAGACGGTGGTGGACCAGTTATTGCCTTCATAAATGGCGGTGCCGCTGGACTGGACCAGTGGCGCGACCGCGCGGACGCCAGTCAACTGATTTTCGATCGCGGTCAGGTCGGCGGGCTTGAAGTCGGGGGGGCGAGGGCCACCGCCACCGCGACCAAAGCCCTGGCCGGGTCGCAATTGCAGGACGTTGGCGCCGAGCGAACTGATCTGCTCGCGCACGGCCGCCGTCGCGCCATTGCCCAGCGTCACCATGGTCACGACGGCGGAAACGCCGATGATGATGCCCAGCGTGGTGAGGAAGCTGCGCAGCTTGTGCCGGTTGATCGCGCGGAAGGCGAGGGTGATGGTGGTGCCTAGCATCCGAACTCTCCTCGCCCCTTGGGGGAGAGGATAGCCAAGCTTGCCAGCTTGCTGGCTAGCGTCGCTTGGAGAGGGGGCAGCGATCCGCCGCGAGGGCCTATCCCCCTCTTCCAACTCCGCCTAAGTCGCTTCGCGCCTAAGGCTGCGTATCCTTCTCCCCCACGGGGAGAAGGCTTGATCGCTATCCCCATCACGCCGTCACCTCATTGTCGATCCGTTCGACCAGACCGTCCTTGAAATGGACGATGGTCCGCGCGAAGGCGGCCATGTCGGGTTCGTGGGTGACCATCAGCACGGTGATGCCGCTGTTCTGATTGAGGTCGGTCAGCAATTCCATGATTTCCACCGATCGTTCCGAATCGAGATTGCCGGTCGGCTCGTCCGCCAGCAGCACGTCGGGGCTGGTGACGATGGCGCGGGCGATGGCGACGCGCTGTTGCTGGCCGCCCGACAGTTCGGCGGGAGTATGGTCCCACCACTCCTTGAGGCCCACCTTGTCGAGCGCGGCCATGCCGAGGTCATAGCGCGTCTTCTTGTCCTCGCCGCGATAGATGAGCGGCAGTTCAACATTTTCGAGCGCGGTGGTGCGGGAGAGCAGGTTGAAGCCCTGGAACACGAAGCCAAGATAGCGGCGGCGCAGCAGGGCGCGCTGGTCGCGGTCGAGCGTTTCGACATGGTGCCCCTTGAACAGGAAGGTGCCCGCCGAGGGCACGTCGAGGCAGCCCAGAATGTTCATCGTCGTCGATTTGCCGGAGCCGGATGGCCCCATCACCGCGACGAAATCACCCTGTTCGATGTCGAGGTCGATGCCCTTCAATGCCTGAAAGGCGGTCGGGCCTTCGCCATAGACTTTGGTGACTCCGCGCAAGGAGATGATCGGTGCGATCGCCATGCGCCTTACGTCCCGCTCGGTCGGCCAGTGCCGCGCGTTTCGGTGGGGGCGACAGGCGCGGTTTCGGGGGCTTTGTCACCCGAATTGCCGAGCGTGCCGACGCTGGCGGGCTTGCCGTCCGCTGCCGGATTGCGTTGGCGGTCGGATGCCTTGGCATCGGTGTCAGCGGGGCGCTGGTCCTCGGCCGGGGCTTCCTGGCCGGCGGCCAATTGCCCGGTGATGACGCGCATCCCTTCCTTGATCTCGCCGCCGGTGATGGCTGTGCGCGATCCGTCGCTGGCGCCGATGGTGACCTGCACCGCCTTGGGATTGCCGTCTGCATCCAGCACATAGACGGTCTGGCTGCTGCCCGCGCCGAAATTGACCTGACGGGTATTGCCGCCGCGCCGCATCCGGCCGGGGCCGGGCAGGACGCTGGTGATGCCGCCGCCCTTTGCGCCTGCGCTGGGCTTGAAGCGCAGGGCGCTGTTGGGGATCAGCAGCACGTCGCGCAGTTCCTGGGTCACGATGTCAGCGGTGGCGGTCATGCCGGGACGCAGCGTTTCATCCTCATTATTCACCGTCAGAACGGCGGTGTATGCGACCACGGTGCCCGTCGTGCTGGTCGTGGTGGTAGAGGATGACGAGGTGCTGCTGGCGTTCGAGCCGACATTCACGCGGCTGACCTTGGCTGGGAAGGTGCGGCCAGGGAAGGCATCGACCGCGAAGGTCGCGCTCTGGCCGTCCTTCACCTGACCGACATCAGCTTCATCGACCGACACCTCGACCTCCATCTCGGTCAGGTCTTCGGCGATGGTGAACAGCACAGGGGCGTTGAACGACGCTGCAACAGTCTGGCCCGGTTCGATATCGCGCGAGAGGACCACGCCGGTTACCGGCGAAACAATCTGCGCGATCGACAGGTTGGTCTGCGCGGAGGACAACTGTGCGCGGGCGACATCGACCTGTGCCTGCGCTGATCGCAGGCTGGCGACCGCGCTTTGATGATTGGCGCGTGCCGTGTCGATCTCGGTCTTGGCGGGCACTTTGCCGCCGGACAATTGATAGACGTTGAGCTGACGATCGAGCGTCGCCTTGGCGAGCGCGACCTGGGCCTCAGCCTGGGCCACACTGGCCTGGCTGGACGAGAGCTGCGCGCGATTCTGGTTCACGGAATCGACCAGTCGGCGGGTGTCCAGTTCGGCCAGCCGCTGGCCGCGCGTCACGCGATCATTGACGTCGACATAGACGGCGGTGATCTTGCCCGACTGTTCGGACCCCACATCGACCTGATTGACGGGTTTGAGATTCCCGGTGGCGGACACGGCAACGGTCAGGCTGCCCTTGCGCACTTCACGGGTCGCGTAATTAGGCTGGTCGTCACCGGAGAAGCACTGTGCCAGCAACAAGATGACGATGAGTAGCACGGCACCGACGCCGCCCCTGATCGCCCATTTGCGCCATGGTCTGGCGGGCTTGGCGCCGAGAAATTCGTCGAGGGCCGGATCGGTGGTCACGTCATTGCTCATGATTTTTGCTCATCGATGGGGCGGTTGTCCATGCTCTGCCAGCCGCCGCCCAGCGCGTCATAGAGGCGGGCGATGGCCAGAATTTCGTCGGACCGGGCGGTGGCGAGGCTGTTGCGCGCGTTCAAAAGGGTGGTTTCGGTATTCGACAGCGTCTGAAAGTCGATAAGGCCCGCCTGATATTGGCTGCGCGCCAGCAGCGCGGCGTTGTTCGACGCATCATAAGCGATGGCAAATTCGGCCTGCCGCGTCCGCGCGCTGGCGAGCGAAGCCATGGCATTTTCGACATCTTCCAGTGCGGTCAGCACGCTTTGCTTGTAGGCGGCAAAAGCGGCGTCGGTTGCGGCCCGTTGCGAGCGGACCTGCGAGGCAAGGCGGCCGCCGTCGAAGATGACCTGCGACACATTGGCGAACACGCCGCCCGTAATGAGGCTGAACAGATCACTGAAAGCGTTCGACGTTGTCGCCAGATTGCCGCTGATTCCGAGCGAGGGGTAAAGCTGCGCCTGTGCCACGCCGATCCGCGCGGTCGCAGCCGCGAGCGACCGTTCGGCGCTGCGCACATCGGGTCGCTGGCGCAAGGTGTCGGCGGGGATGCCGAGGGCGATTTGCGGTGCGGCGGTCGGGATAGGGGCGGGGATTTCGAGCGTACGGGTTGCTTCGCCGGGGGCCTGTCCGGTCAGGACGGCAATGCGGTTGAGGCTGCCGCGCAGATTGGCTTCCTGCTGCGGGATGGAGGCACGGGTTTGCGCCAGTTGGGCGCGGGCCTGCTGCTCGTCCAGCGAGGAGACGAGACCGGCCTGCAAGCGCCACCCGGCAATGTCGAAATTATCCTGCTGAACCCGTTCCGTTTCCCGCGCGATCCGCAACTGTTCCTGCGCGAGCCGCGCCTGTACATAGTTGGTGACCAGTTCGGAAATGATCGTTAGTCGAACCGTTGCAAGGTCATAACCGGACGCGGCAAGTTCCGCCCGCGCGGCCTCCGCCGTTCGAGAAAGGCGTCCGAACAGGTCGATCTGCCAACTGGCTGACGTATTGGCCGAATAGCTGCTCGACCAATTGCTCTCGCCCGTGCTGATGACGTTGCCGCTGTCATCAACCCGCGTGCCGCCCGCCTGACTGCGGTAATTTTTGCCGCCATTGCCCGACGCATTGAGCTGCGGCAGGAAGGCTGCATTGCTTTGCGCCAGACTTTCGCGTGCTTGGCGCAGCCGCGCCTGGGCCTGGACGATGTCCAGATTGTTGGCGATGGCCGTGTCGATCAGTGCCGAGAGCGTCGGATCATTGAGCCGGGTCCACCAAAGGGCGAGATCAGCCTCATTCTGGGCGGTGCCGACATTTTGATAATAGGTGGCGGGCACCCCCATCGATATGGCCTGTGGCGGTCGATAGTCCGGGCCGACGGCGCAGGCCGACAGGCTCAGCGCCGTCCCACATATCCCTGCAAAGCGATATCGCACCTTTTCCTAGCACTCCGTCATCGTTAAAGGGGCCGCCACGCGCCAGAACAGATGGCGGTAAAGCGTGCGCGCCCTGACTGCCGCAGGGTCGTGTACGTCTCAATGGCATTTATGTCTCAAAGTGTAACGACGTTGAATATCGGCACTTTTTTGGTTGATGGTTAGAGGATGGATGATGCGCGCATTTGTATTTCCGGGTCAGGGCAGCCAGTCGGTTGGCATGGGCAAGGCCCTGGCCGACGCCAGCCCGGCCGCGCGGGAACTGTTTCAGGAGGTCGATGACGCCCTGTCCTTCAACCTGTTCCGGCTGATGGCGGAGGGGCCGGAGGATCACCTGACCCTCACCGAAAATGCCCAGCCCGCGATCATGGCCAATGCCATCGCGACGCTGCGGGTGATGCAGCGCGAGGGCGGTTTTTCGATCGCGCAGAAGGGCGATTATGTCGCGGGCCATAGCCTGGGCGAATATAGCGCGCTGTGTGCTGCCGAGGCGTTCGACGCTGGCACGACGGCGCGGATGCTGCGGCTGCGGGGGCAGGCGATGCAGGCGGCGGTGCCGGTGGGCGAGGGGGCAATGGCCGCTTTGCTGGGTGCCGACATCGAGAAAGCGCAGGCTTTGGCCGATGCCGCGGCGCAGGGCGAGGTTTGCGCCATCGCCAACGACAATGATCCGAGCCAGGTCGTGATTTCAGGGCACAAGGGCGCGATCGACCGCGCCGTGGCGATGGTGAAGGAGCATGGCATCAAGCGCGGCATCTTGCTGCCGGTGTCCGCGCCCTTCCATTGCGAATTGATGCAGCCTGCGGCCGATGCGATGGCGCAGGCCTTGGCCGAGGTTGCGTTGGTCGCGCCGCTGCTGCCGGTTTACGCCAATGTGTTGGCCGCGCCGATCGCCGAGCCGGATGAGATCAAGCTGCGGCTGGTCGAGCAGGTCACGGGGCGGGTGCGCTGGCGTGAATCCGTGGCGGCGATGTGGGGCGCAGGCGTCACCGAATTTGTCGAAATAGGCGGCAAGGTGCTGACCCCGATGATCAAGCGCATCGCCCCCGACGCCACGGTGCGCAGCATCGTGACGATGGACGATATCGAGGCGGCGCTGGGCGCGCTGTGAGCGCTGTCCTCACCCAGCGGGATGGCGCGGTCCTGACGGTCACGCTGAACCAGCCCGACCGGCGCAATCCCATTTCCGACCCGGCGATGGTCGATGCGCTGTGTGCCGTGTTCGAGGCGGCGGATCGCGACCTGTCGATCCATGTCGCGATTTTGACAGGTGCAGGGAGCGCATTTTCGTCGGGTGGTGACCTCAATGCCATGCGGCCCGATGCGGGAGGCCTGCGCGCGGGACTGCCGGCGCAGACGCGGCGCAATTATCGGGCGGGTATCCAGCGCTTGCCCTTGTTGTTCCAGGCGATCGAACTGCCGGTGATCGCGGCGGTCAATGGCCCGGCGATCGGTGCGGGGATGGATCTGGCCTGTATGTGCGACCTGCGCATTGCGGCACAATCGGCGCGCTTTGCCGAGAGTTTCGTGAAGCTGGGGCTGGTGTCGGGGGATGGCGGGGCCTGGCTGTTGCCGCGTATCGTCGGTTTCTCCAAGGCCAGCCAATTGTCGCTGACCGGCGAGACGATCGATGCGGACGAAGCGCTGCGCATCGGGTTGGTGGGTGCCGTGGTTCCTGACGCGGACCTGATGGATGTCGCCCGCGCGCAGGCCGACGCCATCGCCGCCAATCCGCCTCACGCGACCCGTATGACCAAACGGCTGTTGCGCGCGGCGCAGACGGCGGAATTAAGCCAAATACTCGAAATGGCAGGCGCGATGCAGGCGCTGGCCCATGCGACGGCGGACCATGACGAGGCGATAGACGCCTTCTTCGACCGCCGCCCACCAATGTTCAAAGGAGACTGACCGGCCATGCTATAGGGTTGCGGGTACAGGATTTTGGGCACGCGGAGGCGCGGAGACGCGGAGGGAATTTGGCGGATATCGATCGCATCAGCGGAGACGTTCTTGACCTCGCCTTGCGGATGCATCGCGATCTGGGACCGGGACTGCTCGAAAATGTGTACGAAATGATACTGGCGGCCAAGCTTGTGGCCATGGGCCATCGCGTTGAACGGCAGAAACCCGTGGATATCAGCTATGATGGTTTGGATTTCACGGCGGCTTTCAGGATCGACCTCCTGGTCGATGGCCGCTTGCTGGTAGAGATCAAGTCGACCGAACGCCTCCACCCTGCCCATGCCAAACAATTGCTGACCTATCTTCGCCTGACCAACCAGCCCGTAGGGCTTCTGATTAACTTCGGTGGCGCCACGCTCAAGGAAGGGGTGAAGCGCATAGTCAACGACTATGTCCCCTCCGCGTCTTCGCGCCTCCGCGTGAACCAAATAGAATAAGGAGACTGACCATGTTTGACCTCACAGGAATGACCGCGCTGGTGACGGGCGCTTCGGGCGGGATCGGGTCCGAGATTGCCCGGTCGCTGGCCGCGCAGGGGGCTACGCTGGCGTTGTCGGGCAGCAATGAGGAGAAGCTCAAGGCCTTCGCGGCGGAGCTGGGCGGAGATCATAAGACTTTGGTGTGCAACCTGTCGGACCCGGCTGCGGTCGATGCGCTGGTGCCGCAGGCGGTCGAGGCGCTGGGCGGCAAGCTCGACATATTGGTCAACAATGCCGGGGTGACGCGCGACAATCTGATCCTGCGGATGAAGGATGAGGAATGGTCGACCGTGATTGCGGTCAATCTGGAAGCCGCATTCCGGCTGTGCCGTGCCGCCGCCAAGCCGATGATGAAGGCGCGCTTTGGCCGCATCATCTCGATCACGTCGGTCGTGGGCGTCACCGGCAATCCGGGCCAGTCCAATTATTGCGCGTCGAAGGCCGGGATCATCGGCATGTCCAAGTCGCTGGGCCAGGAACTGGCGAGCCGGGGCATCACCGTCAATTGCGTCGCGCCGGGCTTCATTCGTTCGGCGATGACCGATGCGCTGAACGACGCGCAGAAGGGCGCGATCCTGCAGAAGATCCCGGTCGGCGATCTGGGCGAAGGCGCCGATATCGGCGCGGCAGTGGTCTATCTCGCCAGCCGCGAGGCGGGCTATGTCAACGGCCAGACGCTGCATGTGAATGGCGGCATGGCGATGATTTGATAGGGATTGCGGGGGCTTGGTCTCAAGCCCCCATATCCTCCAGCGCGGTGAAGCGTTGCGACCAGAGCGCGCCATAGACCGCCATCCATTGCACCACCGGGGCCAACCCCTTGGCGCGGGCGCTGTAGAAGGTTTCGCGTCCGGCCTTGCGGGCCGTCACGAGCCTGGCGCGTTTCAGCTTGCCCAGGTGGCGCGATACCATCGGTTGCGATACGCCCGCGATCGCGGTGAGCGCATGGACGCTCTGTTCGCCTTCGCGCACGAGATATTCCAGCAGCGCGCGGCGGGTGCCGTCCGACAAGGCCTTGAACTGGGCGTCGATCGTCGCGCCGCGATTATCTTCCTGTAATCCAACTGTCATCGGCCAGCCATAACCATAGGGTTATCAATGGGTCAACCATTGTCGCTGATTTGGGCCGTCGCGCGCCGTTAACCAAAAAAACTTTGGGACAGGATGCGCGTGAGTCTTTTGAGTCACACCGCCCTATCTTGAGTCCCGCGCGACTCGCCAGACTCCATATCTTGTGGTTCCCCGCTTCGTTCTCCCCGACATCTGCGTCGTTCGGCATCGGGCAGGCCAGGGTGCCGGGCTTGACGCCGGACTCCCAAGGACTCATCGCTGTTGTTCAAGACGAACGGGGGTTTTTACGCATGGGTGTCATGGAGCGGGTCGCACCGGCGCGACGGAAAAAGGCGATCGCACCGATCGCGGTCGCAGCGGCCGAGATTGCGACCGATTGCCTGCTGCGGGGCGATTGCATCGCGCAGATGGCGGCGCTGCCCGACAATTGCATCGACATGATCTTTGCCGATCCGCCCTATAATCTGCAGCTCGGCGGCGATTTGTTCCGGCCCGAAGGCGGCCGGGTCGATGCGGTCGATAATGACTGGGACAAATTCGATACGCTGGGCGCCTATGACCGCTTCACCAAGGCATGGCTGAAACAGGCGCGCCGCATCCTGAAACCCAATGGCAGCATCTGGGTGATCGGCAGCTATCACAACATCTTCCGCGTCGGCACGGCGTTGCAGGATGAAGGTTTCTGGATACTCAACGATATCATCTGGCGCAAGGCGAACCCGATGCCCAATTTTAAGGGCACGCGCTTTACCAACGCGCATGAGACGCTGATCTGGGCCAGCCAGGGCGAGGACGCCAAATATACGTTCAACTATAAGGCGATGAAGACGCTCAACGACGAGTTGCAGATGCGCTCCGACTGGGTGCTGCCGATCTGCGGCGGGCAGGAGCGGTTGAAGCGCAACGGGACCAAGGCGCATCCGACGCAGAAACCGGAGTCGCTGCTCTATCGCGTGATGCTGTCCTGCACCAAGCCGGGCGATGTGGTGCTTGATCCTTTCTTTGGGACCGGGACCACCGGCGCGGTGGCCAAGCGGTTGGGGCGCAAATGGATCGGCATCGAACGGGAGGAATCCTATATCGAAGTTGCACTGGAGCGGATCGAGGCGGCGCTGCCGTTGGATGAGTCCGCGCTCACCATCATGCAGAGCGCGCGGTCGCAGCCCAAGGTTGCGTTCGGCACGCTGGTCGAAACGGGCTATTTGAAGCCCGGCGCGATCCTGACCGACGCCAAGCGGCGCTGGCAGGCGGTGGTGCGCGCCGACGGGTCGCTGGCTGTGGGGAGCGACACTGGGTCGATCCACAAGATCGGCGCGACGCTGCAAAATGCGCCGAGCTGTAATGGCTGGACCTTCTGGCATCATGAGGCCGAGGGCGGGTTGAAGCCGATCGATACGCTGCGTCAGACCTATTTGTTGGCGAACGAGCCTTAAGCGCCGCCACGACTACGCCGTCATCCTGACGAAAGTCAGGATCCATTGGCTCTGGCGTTGCGCGTTTCTGCAGGGCTAGAGCCAATGGATGCTGAAACAAGTTCAGCATGACGAAAGAGGGGAGTCCCGCTCGATGACATTGCCCGCCATCCCCGCCGATGCGCGCCTGTACCTGCGGCCGACATGGTTCGTGCCGTCGCCGATCGGCCTGCCGGACGGGTCGGTGGCGCGGATGGGCAATGGGCTGATCTGGTTTCAGGGCTATGAAGTCAGCGCCTTTGCGGGGCGGGACCGGGTGGCGCGGGTGACGGTGCCGGTGGCCGGTTTCGCCGATGCGATCGCCAGCTTGCCTGATGTTTTGGCGGAGCGGGCGCAGGCGCTGTCCGCCAATATCTCCGCGACCCGCGCGCCGCTGATGCTGGGCGAACGCACCATCCGTTTCGATGCGCCACAGGTGATGGCGATCCTGAACGTCACGCCCGACAGTTTTTCGGACGGCGGCAAGCATGTCGGCGAGCCGCAGGCGGCGGCCGATGCGGGGTTCGCGATGGCGGCGGCGGGCGCGGCGTTGATCGATGTGGGGGGCGAGTCCACCCGGCCGCGCGCCGACAAGGTGTGGGAAGGCGATGAGATCGCCCGCATCGCGCCGGTGATCGAGCGACTGGCGGCGGCGGGCGTGCCGGTGTCGGTGGACACGCGCAAGGCGGCGGTGATGGAGGCGGCGCTGGCGGCGGGCGCGAAGATCGTCAATGATGTCAGTGCGCTGGCGCATGATCCGCGCAGTATGGAGGTCGTGGCCGGGGCAGGCTGCCCTGTCATCCTGATGCATGCGCCGTCAGCGGGCGACGATCCGCATGACAATCCTGCGGGCTATGGCGATGTCGTGGCGGACGTGTTCGATCATCTCGAAGGGCGAATTGCCGCTTGCCTGGACGCGGGCATCGCGCGCGATCGGATCATGGTCGATCCGGGGCTTGGCTTTGGCAAGTCGCTGGCTGACAATCTGGCGCTGGTAAATGGCCTGGCGACGTTTCAGGCGTTGGGCGTGCCATTGCTGTTTGCGGGCAGCCGCAAAAGGCTGATCGGCGCGCTGTCGAACGAAGCGCCTGCTGCCGATCGACTGGGTGGTTCCATCGCGCTGGCGTTCCGGGCGGCGCAACTCGGCGCGCAGATGGTGCGGGTCCATGACGTGAAGGAAAGCGTCCAGGCCCTACACCTGTGGCGGGGGTTGGCGGACGCCGGATTGAGTGCGATTTAGGGACGGGTATTATTTTACCCGTCAGGAAAGCCGCCATATCGCTTGACTTGGACGGCTTCCCCAGTCATTAGCGCCCCACTTCCGGGGGTCGGTAACGGCCTGCGGTTCTTTAATTCATTCTGGAGTATTGGCACCATGAAGGCGCTGATGAAGACGACCAAGTCGGCAAGCCCGGCAACGGTTGATAAGAAGTGGGTCCTGATCGACGCGGAAGGCCTCGTCGTCGGCCGTCTCGCTTCGACCGTGGCAAATATCCTGCGTGGCAAGCACAAGACCAGCTTCACGCCCCATGTCGATTGCGGTGACAATGTCATCATCATCAACGCGGGCAAGGTGAAGTTCACCGGCAAGAAGCTGACCGACAAGATCTATTACAAGCACACCGGCTATGCCGGTGGCATCAAGGAAACCACGCCTGCCAAGATTTTGGAAGGCCGTTTCCCTGAGCGCGTGCTTGAAAAGGCGATCGAGCGCATGATCCCCCGTGGCCCGCTGGGCCGCCAGCAGATGCGCAACCTGCGCGTCTTCGCCGGTGCCGAGCATCCCCATGAAGCCCAGAACCCCGAAGTGCTCGACTTCGCGTCGCGCAACCGCAAGAACAAGGTGGGTGCATAATGTCCGATAACCGCCAGTCCCTGTCCGACCTCGCGGCGATCGCCGCTGAAGCGGCTGCCGCTCCGGCTGCAGCGCCTGCTGCTCCTGAAGCCGCCGCGACGGCTGCTGCCCCGGTCGAAGCCGAAGCGCCTGCCGCTCCGGTCGAGCCTGCAGCGCCCACCATGCCGCTGCGCGCGCAGGAAATCGACAATCTGGGCCGCGCCTATGCGACCGGCCGTCGTAAGGATGCCGTTGCGCGCGTGTGGGTAAAGCCCGGCACCGGCAAGATCACGGTCAATGGCCGCGATCAGGAAATCTATTTCGCGCGCCCGACCCTGCGTCTGGTCATCAACCAGCCCTTCGGCGTCACCGACCGTAACGGTCAGTATGACGTGATCGCCACCGTCAAGGGCGGCGGTCTGTCCGGCCAGGCCGGTGCGGTCAAGCATGGCATTGCCCAGGCGCTGACCAAATATGAGCCTGCGCTGCGCAGCGCGGTCAAGGCCGAAGGCTTCCTGACCCGCGACAGCCGCGTCGTCGAGCGTAAGAAGTACGGCAAGGCGAAGGCGCGCAAGAGCTTCCAGTTCTCGAAGCGCTAAGTCGACACCGACTGCAAATTCAGGAAAGGGGCCGGTTTTCCGGCCCCTTTTTTCGTGCGCGCGCTTCGTCTGATCGCTTGAGTGCCCCGGCCCGATGCAATAGCCTGTGTATCGACAGGCTGATGCCGGGGGGTGTTTGGGGGGGTATGAGACAGGCTATGTGGATGGCGGCGCCGATCGCCCTGATGGTTGCTGCGCCGGCTGTGGCGGGCGAAGTGCCGCTCTATCAGGCGGCGCCCGCCTGGGTGGAGAAGGCCAGCGTGCCGCCGCTGTCGCGTTTCGAGGGCGAACTGCCGATGATGATGCTGTTCGACATCCAGCAACGGGTGGAGGATGGCCGCTTATGGCGCTATGCCGATGTGGCTACCCGCGCCGGGTCGGCAGAGGTGCTGGCACAGCTATCGTCGCTCACCTTGCTATGGTCACCCGACAAGGGCGACCTGATCATTCATGAAGTGTCGATCCTGCGCGGGGATGAGACGATCGACGCGCTGGCGGGTGACAAACGCTTTGCCATCTTGCGCCGGGAAGAAAATCTGGAGGCGCGCCAGATCAACGGCATTCTTACCGCGACGCTGGCAGCCGAAGGTGTTCAGGTGGGCGATATCGTCCGTGTGCGTTATACAACGACGATGAAGGATGAGGCTTTAGCGGGCCATGTTCAGGGTGAGATGCCATTGTTCGCCGCGCCGTTGCGGATGGGGCAGGGGCGGCTGCGTGTCCAATGGGATGAGCGCAGCGGGGCGAAGTGGAAATTGCTGGCCAAGGATGCAGTGGTCAAGCAGCAGAAGAAGGGCGGGTTTAATGAACTGACCGTCGCCCTGCCGTTGGTCAAGCAGCCGGAGATGCCGGAGGATGCGCCGCTGCGCTATCGGCATCCGCCTTTGTTCGAGCTTTCGACCTTTGCCTCGTGGGCGGATGTGTCCAAGACGATGGCGCCGCTTTATGCGACCGAGGGGCTGATCGCGCCGGGTAGCGGGCTGGCGGGCGAGTTGGACAAGCTCAAGGCGTCGGGCGGGTCGCCGCGTGCGAAGGCGGCGGCGGCGCTGCAACTGGTGCAGGATAGTATCCGCTATCTGGCGATCGGCATGAATGGCGGCAATTATGTGCCCCAGACCCCGGCGCAGACCTGGACGCTGCGCTATGGCGATTGCAAGGCCAAGACACTGCTGTTGCTGGCGTTGCTGCGGGGCATGGGGATAGAGGCTGAGCCGGTGCTGGCGAGTTCCTCCATGGGCGATTTCGTGCCGGAACGGTTGCCGAGCGTTGCCGCGTTCGACCATGTGCTGGTGCGCGCGACCATCGACGGCGAGACGCTGTGGATGGACGGCACGGGCAGCGGGGCGCGGATCGACGATCTGGCCGATACGCCGCCTTTCGGCACGGTGCTGCCGGTGCGGACGGTGGGGGCGGACCTGCTGCCGATCCAGACCCGCGCCAACGCCCGGCCGATCATCGACATCACGATCGAGGCGGACGAGAGCGGTAGCATCCGCTTGCCCAGCGTCTTCGATGCGGTGGCGGTGTTGCGGGGGCCGGCGGCGTCGATGATCAATGTCGCGTTGGGGCAACTCGACACCAAGCAACGCGCCGACATGGTGCGTGGCTTTTTTATGCGGCAGATGGGGCAGTCGCAGTTCAGTGATGTCAGCGTGGCGATGGATGCCGCTACGGCGACCACGACGCTGAAAGCGCATGGCGTCACGACGACGCCCTGGCGCCTGGAGGATAATCGTCATCGACGTAGCATTGGCCGGGGCGTCAACGACATCAGCTTCGCGCCCGATCGCGGGCGTCCGGCATGGATCGATATTCCAGTGGCGACGCCGCCGCCGTCGGGGGTGCGCTATCGGCTCAAATTGCGCTTGCCCGATGGCGGCAAGGGCTATGTGCTGGAAGGCGACCAGAATGTCAGCCAGTCGATCGCCGCCTTCACGATCAAGCGCAACGTCCAGTTGCGCGACGGGCTGCTCGAACTGGATGAGCGGATGGATTCGACCGGGGTCGAGATTGCGGCGGCGCAGGTGCCCGACGAGCGTGATCGGCTTGCCACGGCGCAGGCCTTGGCCCCGCGCTTGATCGCCCCGGCCAAGCCGACCTTCTACTGGGATGCCCCTTACGAGGTGTTGGCAAACTGGTCGCAGGTCAAAGCGGGGGAGCAGGCGTTCACCAAGGCGATCGCCGAAGACCCGGAGGAAGTGTCGGGCTATAGCAGTCGCGCCAATTTCCGCTGGGGCGTAGGTGATCGAAAGAAGGCGTTGGCCGATCTGGACAAGGCGATTGCCATCGAGCCGGATGTCGATCTTTATCTCAGCCGCGCTGACCGGCGCTTCAGGCTGGGGGACGTGCCCGGCGCGCTGGCAGATGCACGGATGGCGCGCCAGCTCGATCCCTCTGCCTTTGGCGCGATCAATGCGGTTACCACTTATCTTGCCGAAAGCGGGAAACTGGACGAGGCGCTGGTGATGGTGGATCAGCGGATCGCCATTGGCGGCGAAACCCGTGACGCTTATCGCCGTCTCAAGACCAGCCTGCTGGGCACTTATAGCGACGCGGCCAAGGCGGTGGAACTGCTCGACGCGCATATTGCGGAAAAGCCTGGCCTGACCATGCTGCTCAACGAGCGCTGCTGGATCAAGGGCACGCGAAACATCATGCTCGATAGCGCGCTCAAGGATTGCACGCGTGCGATCGAGACAAGCACGTACAGCGTGGCGGCGCTCGACAGTCGTGCCATGGTGTCGTTCCGCATGGGCAAATATGAAGACGCGCTTCAGGATTTGACCGCCGTCCTCGACCAGGTGCCAGGCAAGGACGAGAGTCAATTCATGCGCGGGATCGTGCTGCATCGGCTCGGCCGGGCCAGCGACGGTGACAAGGACATCGCCATCGCGCGCCGCATCAACCCCCGCATCGACGCGGACTATGCGCGGTTCGGCATCAAGCCGTGATCATCGCAACAGCTATCGGCGATTTCGTTACGGGAGCGGTTTGACGGCAACCTTTATTCTGATTGTCGGTTGAATAGGCAACACCAACCAACAGGAGACTGAACATGGGTGAAGCAACTGACAAGCTGAAGGCCGCTGGCAACAAAGTCGCCGGCAACGTCAAGGAAGCCGTTGGCAAGGCGACGGACAATGAGCGTCTGGAAGCCGAGGGCAAGGCCCAGCAGGTCAAGGGCACTGGTCAGGATGTGGCTGGTTCGGTCAAGGGCGCGTTCGGCGACAAGATCTGACGCCACCGCTGCCAAATGAATAGGAAGCCCCGCCCTAACCGGCGGGGCTTTCTTTTTGCGTGAGATAGGCTTTGACGTCCCGCCGCAATTCCCCTGCGCATAGATAGAGCGCGATGACGTTGGGAATGGCCATCAGGAAGAAGCTGGAATCAACGATGCCGACGACCCTGCCGAGGTCGATCGCGGCGGCAGGGGGCAAAGCGACGACATAGAGGATCTTGTAGGTCCATTGCGCGCGCGCGCCGTGCCCGAACAGATAGCCCCAGGCCTGCAGGCCGTAAAAGCCCCAAGCGACCAGCGTCGAATAAGCGAACAGGAACACCACGACAGCCAGCAGCCAGGGAAACCAGGGTGAAACCTGCGCGAAGGCCGCCGAGGTGATGGCTATCCCCTCCAGCCCGCTATTCCATGTGTCCGCCACGACTAGCGCCAAGCCGCCGAGGCCGCACACGATCATCGTGCCGAGTAGCGGCTCCAATAGCGCGACCAGGCCTTCGGATACGGGATGGCGCGCGCGGGCGAGGCTGTGCGCCATCACCGCTGAGCCGACACCGGCTTCGCTGGCGAACACCGCGCGGCGCATGCCTGCGACGAAGGTGCCGACCGCGCCGCCGGTGGCCGCATTGCCGGTCCATGCCCCGTCCCAGATCAGCGCCAGCGCACCGGGGATGGCGCCCAGGTGCAGGATCAGAATCGCAAACACCCCGAACAGATAGATCGCGACTTTAAGCGGGGTCAGCCGCTTGGCGACTTCGCCCAGCCAGGCCGCACCGCCCAGCGTCACCAGCGCCACGGCACAGGCCAGGAAAATGCCGTAGCCCCAGCCGTTGGTGAGACCTGTGACGACCTTCACCTGCGCGAAACTCTGGTTGACCTGCACCATCGGGATCGCCCCGAACAGCGCGAAGAAGGCGTAGGCGCCGCCCAGTGCAAGCCCGACCTTGGGCCAGCCGCGCGCTGCGCCAACGGCCTTCAAGACATACATTGGCCCGCCATGGACATGGCCCTGCGCGTCGAACACGCGATATTTGAGGCCGAGCGTGACTTCCGCCATCTTCACCGTCATCGCGAACCAGCCGATGACGAACATCCACAGGATCGCGCCCGGCCCGCCCATCGTCAGGGCGACGGCGACACCCGCAATATTGCCAAGGCCGATCGTGCCCGACAGCGCGGTGCTGAGCGCGGCCCATTGGCTGACATCACCCTGCGCTTCGCCCTTGTCGGGCTGGGTGCGTAGGATGCGGATCGCGCGGCCAACCTGGGTGATATTGGGGAAGCCCAGCCATAGCGTGAAGAAGAGCATCGGCAGCGCGAGGTAGAGGACGATCAGTTCGATCTGCGTGCCCAACATCGGCAGCTTGAAGAACACGGCGGCCGAGATGGCATCGACGATGGCGTTGAAATTTTCCATCCTGCGCCGATGGCGCGTGCCTGCGAGAAAGTCGAACAAAGATTGCTCTTTCCCCCTCCGTTCGCCCTGAGTAGGGTCTGAGCGAAGTCGAAGGCCCGTATCGAAGGGTCTCGCGCTGCACATGTCCTTCGATACACCGCTTCGACTTCGCTCAGCGGTTACTCAGGACGAACGGATTTATGGGGATCATCCCCAAAGCATGAGAGAAATATGTGAGCAGGCAATATTTTGGCACCGACGGTATCCGCGGGCGTACCAACCAATGGCCCATGACCCCCGATCTGGCGATGAAGGTCGGCATGGCGGCGGGCACGCATTTCCTGCGCGGTGCCCATCGCCATCGCGTGGTGATCGGCAAGGATACGCGGCTGTCGGGCTATATGGTCGAAAATGCGCTGGTCGCGGGCTTTACGGCCGTTGGCATGGACGTGGTGCAGTTCGGGCCGATCCCGACGCCGGCCGTCGCGCTGCTTGCCCATTCAATGCGCGCGGACCTGGGCGTCATGATTTCGGCCAGCCACAATCCCTATTTCGACAATGGTATCAAGCTGTTCGGGCCGGATGGGTACAAACTGTCGGATGAGGATGAACTGAAGATCGAGGCGCTGATCGGGCAGGAGATTCCGCTCGCGCCATCCAAGGATATTGGTCGCGCGCGCCGGGTCGAGGATGCGCGCGGGCGCTATATCCATGCGGTCAAGTCCAGCTTCCCTGCAGATTTGCGGCTCGACGGCCTCAAGATCGTGGTCGATTGTGCCAATGGCGCAGCCTATCAGGTCGCGCCGTCCGCACTGTGGGAATTGGGCGCGACCGTCGTGGCGGTGGGGGTCAGCCCCAATGGCACGAATATCAACGACGGCTGTGGATCGACATCGCCCTTGCTGTGCCAGGAAACGGTCGTCTCGTCGGGCGCGGATATCGGCATTGCGCTGGACGGCGATGCGGACAGGCTGATCGTGGTCGATGAGAAAGGCCAGATCGTCGATGGCGATCAGATCATGGCGCTGATCGCGACCAATTTCGCGCGCGACGGGATGTTGCGCGGCGGCGGGTTGGTGGCGACGGTGATGTCGAACCTGGGGCTGGAACGCTGTCTGGCCGGGCAGGGGATCGCGCTGGAGCGGACCAAGGTTGGCGATCGCTATGTGCTGGAGCGGATGCGCGAGGGGGGCTTCAATGTCGGGGGTGAACAGTCGGGGCATATGATCCTGTCCGACTATGCGACCACCGGCGACGGCACGGTCGCGGCGTTGCAGGTGCTGGCCGCGCTGGTCCGGTCCGGCAAGCCCGCCAGCGAGACGTTGCATCAGTTCGATCCGGTGCCGCAATTGCTCAAAAATGTGCGCTTTGCCGGGGGCAAGCCGCTGGAGCATGGAGACGTGCAGCGCGTCATTGCGGAGGCGGAGGCGGAACTGGCCGGTGTGGGTCGCCTCGTCATCCGCCCGTCGGGGACGGAGCCTGTGATCCGGGTGATGGCCGAGGGCGACAGCGCGGATCAGGTGAGGGACGTGGTCGAGCGGATCTGCGCCGCGGTCGAGAAGGCGGCGGCGTGAGTCTCCATTCCCGCCGTCATCCCAGCGAACGCTGGGATCTTGCTTGTTTTGGTTCGAGCAAAAAGAAAAGAGAGATGCCAGCGTGCGCTGGCATGACGGAGATGGGCGATGCTTGACATGCACCCCGATTGCGAGCGCTGTGGCGCGGACTTGCCGGCCGATGTGCCGGGCGCGTTTATCTGTTCGTTCGAATGCACCTTTTGCGCGACCTGTGCGGAGGCGCTGGACGATCGTTGCCCCAATTGCGGCGGCGAGTTGATGGACCGGCCGACGCGAACGGGCAAGGCGCTGGCCGCCAATCCTGCTGCCACCGTGCGCAGGTATAAGCCATGACGCCTGCGCGGATTTTGATCATCGCCGGGTCTGATAGTGGCGGGGGCGCGGGGATTCAGGCGGACCTCAAGACGGTGACGTTGCTGGGCGGCTTTGCCATGACGGCGATCACGGCGATCACGGCGCAGAATACGTTGGGGGTGCAGGGCGTTCATCCGATCCCGACCGACATGGTGCTGGCGCAGATGGAAAGCTGTATCAGCGACATCGGCGTTGATGCGATCAAGATCGGTATGATCGGGTCGGCGCAGACGGCGATGGCGGTGGCGGAGCTTCTTACGACGTCATTCCCGCGCAGGCGGGAACCCATCTCCCAATCTACCCCCGCGCTGCAAGGCGGGGAGATGGATCCCCGCCTTCGCGGGGATGACAGGGTTGGGATAGGGGGCGGTGAGCGAGAAATCCCGATCGTCTTCGATCCTGTCATGGTCGCGACGAGTGGGTCGTTGTTGGCGGATGCGGATACGATTGCCGCGTTCCACAAGTTGATGGCCATCGCCACTTTGGTCACGCCGAATATTCCTGAACTGGCGGCGCTTGGTGGGGAGGAGATCGCGGCGCGATTTGGCACCCATGTCCTCGCCAAGGGCGGGCATGGGGAGGGGGCGATGCTCACTGACCGGCTGATCGGCCCCCATGGCGTCGCAGAGACATGGAGCGATGTGCGGATCGACACGCCGCACACGCATGGCACCGGCTGCACCATGGCCAGCGCGATTGCGACCGGGTTGGGGCAGGGGATGGACCTGACCGGCGCGACCACGCGGGCGCGGGACTATGTGCGGGCGGCGTTGATGCTGGCGCCGGGCTTTGGCGGTGGGCATGGGCCGATGGGGGCACCGTTCACTTTCCATGCCTGATTTTGCGCATGAAAGCCTGCACCATCCCGGCCTCGTCGCCGGGGTGGATGAAGCGGGGCGGGGGCCGTTGGCGGGGCCGGTGGTGGCCGCTGCCGTGATCTTGCGCGTTGAAGATTGTCCGCAAGGGTTGGACGACAGCAAGAAATTGTCGGCGACCCGCCGCGCCGCGCTGGAGGTGGAGATCAAGGATCGGGCGCTGTGCTGGGGGCTGGGGGTTGCCAGTGTCGAGGAGATTGACCAACTCAACATCTTGTGGGCGACGATGCTGGCCATGACCCGTGCGGTTGCTGCGCTGGGGCGGGATTGCGCGCATGTGCTGGTCGATGGCAATCGCTGCCCGGACTGGGAGCATGCATCGAGCGCGATTGTCGGCGGCGATGCCAAGAGCCTGTCGATCGCTGCGGCCTCGATCCTGGCCAAGGAAGCGCGGGACCGGATGATGGTTGAGGCAGCAGTGCGGCATCCGCATTATGGCTGGGCGAGCAACAAGGGCTATGGCAGCGCGCAGCATCTCGCGGCGCTGCGGACGCATGGGCCGACCCCGTTGCATCGGCGCAGCTTTGCGCCGGTTGCGCAATTGGTGCTGCTTTAGGGGGGCATTCCCGCAGCGCCACGCGCCACTGTGACTTTTCTCCCCTCCCCGGCGGGGAGGGGCCGGGGGAGGGGGAGTGAGGCGAAGCCGAGCGTCCACGCTGGCGGCGGTACACCCCCACCCAACCTCCCCCTCAAGGGGGAGGGGTTTGGTCGCGCGGGATCAATGTTCATCTTTACTCTCCTGATCCAACCTTATCTCCCTGTCCCAAGGCGGGACCGATGCGATAAAGCGCTTGTCTGCCTCTGGCGCGGGGCGGGGTTATGGTTAAGAAAGGCTTATGCTTTTCTTCCGGCTGCTTATTCTCCTGTGTTGCGCATCTTTCTGTGTGCCGTCCGTGCGGGCGCAGGTTGCCGATGGGCCGCTCAAGCCGGGGGCATTTAGCTGGAGCGACGATGGGGTCGCGGACGGGCCGCTCTACCTGATCGTCAGCCTCGCGCGCCAACAGGTCCATGTCTATCGCGGTGATCGGCTGATCGGCGCGGCCAGCGTGTCGACGGGGACGAAAAACAAGGCCACGCCGACCGGCAGCTTCCCGATCCTGCAAAAGCGGCAGTGGCACCGCTCCAACCTCTATAGCAATGCGCCGATGCCCTTCATGCAGCGGCTGACCTGGGACGGGATCGCGCTGCATGCGGGGCATAATCCGGGCTATCCCGCCAGCCATGGCTGCATCCGGCTCCCTTATGCTTTTGCGCAAAAGCTGTTTGCGCTGACGCAGATCGGCACGTTGACGCAAGTGACGACCGACCGGCTGAGCGCCGCGCTGATGCTCGATCCGCTGGTGCTGGGTGATGCTGGCAGCAGCGTGGTGACCTTTGGGATGGGGGGCGGCACGGGGATCGGCCGGGTGCCGGTGCTGGCCATTGATCCCGGTATTTTTCGCTAAACCCCAGGCAGCCTGGTCAGCAGCCGACCCTTGCTTTGGCGGTTGCAGGCCATTCCAGCCGGTAGGTGACCAGAAAGCCATCATGATCGGACAGCAACGGGCCGCTATCGCCGCCGTCGAACATGGCTTCGACCCGGATCGGTCGAACCGACACCAGCGATCCGCTCCAGAAGAACTGCAGATCCTGCGTGTCCATCCATGGCGCATCGCCATCCCAGGACAGGCGGACATCGCAGCCTGAGGCCGGGTCGGCGCATAGGCGGTGGACCAGCAGGAGCGATTGGTAGCGGGAGAAACTCTCCCACCGTTCCTCCGAGCTTCGCATGTTGAAGTCACCGCCGAAGATCAACGGGTGGCTTTGGTCATAGTTTCGCTCGATGAAACGCGATGCTTCCAGCACCTGCCGCTCATGGGCCGCCAGATGCCGTCGCGGCGGCGCGCGGGACGCCCGGCGGGCATTCATATGCGTATTGTAGAGATCCACCGGGGTCGGCACGCCGGGGATCTGAATACGCGCCTGCACAATTCCCTTGTTGGCGAGGCAGTCGAACCCGGCACAGGAGCGGCGACCATAGGCGCGCTGGTCGCTGTGGATGATGGGATAGCGCGATGCGATGGCAAGACCGCTGCCAAGCAGGTGAAGGCCAAGCTCGCCGCGCTTTGCCTTCGCTTTGCCCGGTAGCGGTTCGGTTACCGGATCTTGCGGCCGGGTGGTTCGGCGGGGTCCGGCGACCAAGGCCGGATAGCCCGCCGCGTCGACGGCGTTCTTGGCCGCGCCGCTGAACATCTCCTGAAACATGACGATGTCCGGGGCTGTTCCGGCCGCGCGCATGGCCGACAGCCTTTCGCCGATCTCCGCCAGTTTCCGCGCCCGGCCTTTGCGCGCGGGCCAGCCCAGACCTTCGATATTATAGGTCAGGACGCTCAGCATGGTGCTGGCCGTTCGCCCGTCTGGCGAGACGGTGACCTGGGGCGGGGTGGCCGCGCTACAGGCCATGATGCGGGACGGCGGTTCCACGGCGCAGCCAGCCAGACCGAGGGTCAGGGCCGCGCCCGCCACTATCCATCGAAATCCCCTGCCGCCTTGGCGCAGGGAGAGGCAAGTGATCATGCAGGTTCCAAAAATCTCGCCACTATCCTGTCATTCCGCGTGCAACGTCCATCGCATAGGTGTCGTTCCCGCCGCAATGCGGCGGCGCTTGCCAAATATGCGAAGTTCACACCGTCGCTGGCCCAGCGTTTGTGCGGGGGACGGACGGGTGGCGTGAACTTCGCAATAGGAGAATTTTTGCGAAGTGTGGGGTGGCGTGCGGGCGCGCGAAAGGGATGAGAGGGCGGACCGGGAGAAAGAGCCGGGCGAGCATGGCATAGGTTGGGGGATGTAGGACAGGGGTATCGACCGGGATCAAGGCCCATCCCAATCGCACTTGCATCGTGTAACGATACGCGATACAATCTGTCACAATCATCGGGTTCCGGCACAAGGGGCTTGAGGCCTTTTATACCAGCGGCACGACGCGGGGCATCCAGGCTGCCCATGCGAAGAAAATTCGCAATATCCGGGGCCTGCTCGACGTGGCGGCGGGGCCAGCGGATATGAATTTGCCGTCCTTCAAACTGCACGCGCTGAAGGGCGATTTGAAGGGGCACTGGTCGGTGTGGGTCAATGGCAATTGGCGCGTGACGTTCCGCTTTGTCGGCACCGATGCCGAACTTGTCGATTATCAGGATTATCATTGAGGCCATGATGATGATGCATAACCCTCCCCATCCCGGCGAATTGCTGCGTGATGAAGTCATTGTGGCGCTCGGCCTGTCCGTCACCGAAGCGGCCAGCCGTCTCGCCCTTTCGCGCGTCGCCCTTTCGCGCGTGCTGAATGGCAAAGCGGCGATCAGCCCTGATCTGGCGCTGCGGCTGGAACAGGCGGGGACAAGCACAGCGCGCGCGTGGCTGGCCATGCAGGCCAATTACGACCTTTGGCGTGCGCGTGAGAATGGGCAGCCGGTGGTGCGGCGGTTGCAGGAGGTGGTTTGATAGAAAGAGGCGGTGGTCAAAAACTGAAGAGCTTTTGGCGAACACTAGCGGATTTCAGAGGCCGCTTGTGGGGCAGTGACCGCAAAAAGCCGCCACTCATGAACCCGTGTTACCAAAATGTGGTTTAATTGTCAGACAAGATACTCAGCTTTCTTCATTTCATACCATTTTCTGTTTGAGCGCGTCTACAAATCGCGCTGCCCAGGGAGAGGCCGCAGTGACAATCGCGGGATCAAGGCTCGCCAAAATTTTAAAGGAATGGGCACCCTTACCGTATGGTGCTTTGGTCTTGCAGTCAGCAGTGGCATCCTTGAGAGACCGATATACTTCGTTCTTCGGAATCTCCTCTACCGCACGCTCTGCGGCCGGCAGCTTTCCCTCCTTAAAACCGCTGCCAAAAAATGCTACCAACGCGCGGCGATCAGCAAGAAACCAGCTTTCCATAATTTGAACCATCATATGGCAGTCAAGATCGACGCTACCCTTTGGCCTTGTCCATAGATCACCTTCTCTCTTAACAAGATGGTTCCATGGTAGCCATCGGGATTTATCATTACCTTCTTGACTTCCCGATAAAACGCCTTCTTCGCTGTCAACTAAAAGCATCGCATCTTCTTTATTTTTTATCGCTGTGCAAAAGTCACTATATGCTTCAGACCGGCTCCCACAAGCTACGATGCGTGGACGTTTCCCAATTCCAGCGTTGGTTATAAAGTTTTTGAAACCTTCCCGGCATTCAGACTTCAACGCTGTTGAGCTTCCGCCGCCTTCTACAAAAAGTTTCACCAGCGAGTTCCCCCAATATCGCCCCGCGTCCATAGTTGCCCTAAGCGGTATTTCTCCAGCCAAGGTTTGAGCTTCTTACTATCCAGTCTTTCGAGCCGAGTGCCCTCATTCGTTCGTTCGGCCACCATCACTGCTTCCGGCATATCAGTCATCGCATCGACTAGTACATCAGAGTGAGTCGTCACAATCAACTGCGTCCTAGTGGATGCATCTTTTAAAAGCTCGGCAAGTTTCGGTAACACGTCAGGATGCAGGCCAAGTTCAGGTTCTTCTATACAAATTAGGGGGCCAGGGTCGGGGTGACATAGGACGGCAAGTAAACAGAGGTAGCGCAAAGTTCCATCAGATAATCTTGTCGCCGGAACTGTATATCGCCCTTCGTGGAAGAACACTTGCACAGTGCCGCCCTCAATTTGCACATCAAAATCATCAATACCATCGTACAGTGTTCGAAGGGCTTCAAGAAGTTTCTTCTTGACCATGGGGTCCCTTCGGAGTCGATTTAAAACTAATCCTAGGTTGCTGCCATCTGGTTCAAGATGTTCATTCGGCAAATCCGCCTTCTGAGGCATACGAGGCACCGTATAACGCCCAAAGCTCCATTCTCTATAAAGGCGTATCTTACCGAAGGTGTTTCCCAAATAGGTCAGCTCTGGATATTGAATTGGGTCTTTTCTTTGCGATAAGATAGATGCAACTGGGTCAATATCCTCGTGTTGAAGCTGGCGGCTAGTTCCATTTATGTTCAGAACGCCGTGGCCGTTTTCAAAACGATAGTATAGATAAGGCGTTTTGTGGCCTTGATCTGGCTTTTCGTTTTCTAGTCGTTCGTCAACTATCTCAAAGCGCTGGCCGACTTCTGTAAATCGCAAGATATAGCGAAGTGGTACGCTACGCTTGGGGTAAGCCACCACAGCCTCTATCTCTGCGACAGGCTTCGTAGCGCCTTTCCACAGCCAATCTCTCACCCCGCCGCCGTCTCTAATGGGAGTTAGCAGATCCTTCGGCGTGGCGCGCAGAAGCTCAATTGCTTCCATGAGGTTGGATTTGCCAGACCCGTTAGGGCCGACGATGACGTTCAACGGCCGCAATTCGATTGCCTGATTGTCCTTCCCGTAGCTCAGGAAGTTGACGAGCTTAATGCTCTCCAGCAGCATCAAAAAATTCTCCTTCGGCCTATCGAGAAATCGACCGGCTATGTGTCTTAGCTATTCCATGGCAGTGTTCGGCGCAATCGGGCTGACGCGGAGTTCGAGATAGGCTGGTCCGTTATGGGTATGTTTCTATGAGACCGATTGTATGCTGGTCTTATACGCTTCCGCGGCACCCTTTGCAGACTTAGTAAAGGCAGATCAGCCAATCCGGGCGAGCTTACTGAGCTTACATGACTGCATTGCAGATCGCCACTCGCGCATTTTAACGGCGGCAAAGTACGCAAAACAGCCACTCTTCATCCCTCACAAAAAAACGGCCGACCCGTTGCCGGATCGGCCGTTCTTTCAAACCCTGCACAATGCACCCGGCCTCACGCCGCTTGCGCCGCCTCTTCGCTCGCGGGCAGGCGGATCAGGTAATCGAACGCCGACAACCCCGCCGTCGAGCCCGCGCCCATGGCGATGACGATCTGCTTGTAGGGGACCGTCGTGCAGTCGCCTGCGGCAAACACGCCGGGGACGCTGGTTTCGCCGCGGGCGTCGATTTCGATCTCGCCGCGAGGGGACAAAGCGACCGCGTCCTTCAACCATTCGGTGTTGGGGACGAGGCCGATTTGGACGAAGATGCCTTCCAGCGCGACGTCATGTTCGATTCCGCTGTTGCGGTCTTTGTAGGACAGGCCGGTGACGCGGTCGCCATCGCCATCCACCTTGGTCGTGAGCGCCGAGGTGATGATCTTGACGTTGGGCAGGCTGGCGAGCTTGCGTTGCAGCACCGCGTCGGCGCGGAGCTGGCTGTCAAATTCGATCAGCGTCACATGGGCGACGATGCCGGCGAGGTCGATCGCGGCTTCGACGCCGCTATTGCCGCCGCCGATCACCGCGACGCGCTTGCCCTTGTAGAGCGGGCCATCGCAATGCGGGCAATAGGCGACGCCCTTGTTGCGATATTCCTCTTCGCCGGGCACGCCCATCTGCCGCCAGCGCGCGCCGGTGGAGAGGATGAGGGTGCGGCCCTTCAGCGAAGCGCCATTTTCCAGCACGACCTCATGATAGCCGCCTTCGGTGCGGGCCGGGATCAGCTTCGCCGCCTTTTGCAGGTTCATGATCTCGACGTCATAATCCTTGACGTGCGCTTCCATGGCGGAGGCGAGCTTTGGCCCTTCGGTGCGCGAGACGGAGATGAAATTTTCGATATCCATCGTGTCGAGCACCTGGCCGCCGAACCGTTCGGCTGCGACGCCGGTGCGGATGCCCTTGCGCGCGGTGTAGATGGCCGCCGCTGCGCCTGCGGGACCGCCGCCGACGATGAGGACTTCGAAGGGTTCCTGGGCCTTGATCTTTTCGGCGGCGCGGGTGGCGGCGCCGCTGTCGATCTTGGCGACGATCTGTTCCAGTTCCATCCGGCCGCTGGCGAAGGGTTCGCCGTTGAGGAAGACGGTGGGGACGGCCATGACCTTGCGGCTGTCGACCTCATCCTTGAACAGTGCGCCGTCGATGGCGACGTGGCTGATGCGGGGGTTGAGGACGCTCATGAGGTTGAGCGCCTGCACCACGTCGGGGCAGTTCTGGCAGGAGAGCGAGAAATAGGTTTCGAAGGCGAAATCGCCGTCAATGTCCTTGATCTGCTGAATCAAGTCCTGCGCCGCCTTTGACGGGTGGCCCCCGACCTGCAGTAGCGCCAGGACCAGCGAAGTGAATTCATGGCCCATCGGCAGGCCCGCGAACCGCACGCCGATGTCGGTGCCCACGCGGCGGATCATGAAGCTGGGGACGCGCTTGTCGATGCCGGTGACCATAGTCACCTTGTCCGACAGCTCGGCGATGTCGCCCAGCAATTCGCCCAGTTCGCGCGACTTTGCGCCTTCATCCAGCGAAGCCACCAGCTCGATCGGCTGAGTGATGTTCGCCAGATAGCCTTTCAGCTGTCCTTTGAGATTTGCGTCCAACATCGTGCCTTGCTCCGTTGCATGAAAGCGGGCCGCCGCCGCATATGAGGGAGGGGGGCGTGCGGCGGCCCTTCGGGGGATGGTGCGACCCAAAGACCCCGATGAGAATAGGATGACGGTTTAGATAGCGTTGAAGGGTCCGCCGGGTTCCGTGCCCTTTGGGGCAACCCGGCGGCCGTTCAGGGCAGCGCGACCAAGGGGCCGCGCTGCGGATCGTCTTTTAGATCTTGCCGACGAGGTCGAGCGAAGGGGCGAGGGTGGTTTCGCCTTCTTCCCACTTGGCGGGGCATACTTCGCCGGGATGGGCGGCGACGTACTGCGCAGCCTTCACCTTGCGGAGCAGTTCGGTCGCGTTGCGGCCGACGCCTTCCGAGGTAATTTCCATGAACTGGATCACGCCTTCGGGATCGACCAGGAAGGTCGCGCGGTCGGCGAGGCCGACGCCGGGGCGCATCACATCGAAATTGTTGGTGATCTGGCCCGACTGGTCACCCAGCATGTAATAGTTGATCTTGCCGATGGCGGGCGAGGTGTCGTGCCAGGCCTTGTGGCTGAAATGCGTGTCGGTCGAGACCGAATAGACTTCGACGTTCAGCGACTGGAGGGTCGGGTAGATGCCGGCCAGGTCTTCCAGTTCGGTGGGACAGACGAAGGTGAAGTCGGCGGGGTAGAAGAAGAAGATCGCCCACTTGCCCTTCACGTCGGCATCGGTGACGTCGACGAACTTGCCTTCCTTATAGGCGGTCGCTGCGAACGGCTTGATGGTGGTGTTGATGAGAGCCATGGGCTGTCCAGTTCCTTATGTGGGTTGCTGTTGCCTGACCCATGTAGGGAAGCGGGCGAGTCGAGGGAAATTGGTTTTCTCGGATGGGGTGAGTGAGAAAAGCGATCACAGCCGATCGGATTGATCGACCCACTCACCGCGCCATTGGCCAAGCGCCAGCATCATCGCGCGTTCGACCATGGCCTGGGCTTCTTCCGCCGAAAAGGTCGAGGGATCGAGGCAGATTTCGAGCCAGAGGCCATCGACCAGCGCGGTCAGGCTGATCGCGGCGAGCCGGGCGCGGGCGGGCGGCATTTCCGGCACGGCGGCGAGCAGCAGCGTTTCGAGCTGGGCGCGGGTGGCGGCATAGACTTGCGCATGGACGGCGGCGATGGCGGGATCGCTTTTGACAAGGCTCCAGAAGGCGATCCAGGTGGCGAGCAGGTCCGGGTCCAATATGGGCGCGCGGAAATTGGCCTGGAGGCAGGCGCGCAGCCGGTCGCGCGGGTCATCGCCGGCCTCCTCCACCGCCTGGTCGAGCGCGGCGGAGACGGTCGCGCCGACATCAAGATAAGTGGCGAGGATGAGCGCATTGACGCCCTCGAAATAATGGGTGAGCAGGCCGGAGGACACGCCAGCGCGGGCGCAGATTGCGCGGACGGAGGTTCCGCCGACGCCCTTTTCCGCGAGGCAGCGGGCTGTCGCCTCGATCAATGCCTGACGCCGGACGTCGGGTGTTTCCCGGACGAACTTCGCCCTTGGTCTATATTTGCTGCCCATCATCGCCATCCCCCACACATGGCCTGTTTGGCGATAGACGGCGGCGCTGGCAAGGTGACGTCTTGGCGCAGAGGGATCGAATGTGCCGTTTCGCGACTTGTTCGTCCCGATAGCCAAGGAGACTGACCGATGACCTGCCGCCTTTCGCCTCGCTTCACGCTGCCGTTGCTGCTGACTGGCGCGCTGCTGACCGGATGTGGTCCTGGCGCCGAGACGAACAATGTCGCTAACGCCACGGCCAGCGTGCCGACGGTCGAGACGATCGAGGATAGCGATGCGATCAATAGCGCGGATGGCCCGGCTGGGCGCTTGCCCACCGATGACTGGATCGGCCGCTGGACGGGGCCGGAAGGGCTGTTCCTCGATATTCAGCCCGCCCCTGACGGCAAGCCCGGCAGCTATGCGTTGACCAACAAGGATACTCTCGATCGGCAGGGCGATTATGCGGGCATGGCTGAGGGGCCGATGATCCGCTTTACGCGCGATGGGGTGGCGCTGACGATCCGGCCGGGCACGGGCGCGGAGACGGGATTCAAATATCTCGCCGACAAGACCGATTGCCTGATCGTGGTAGCCGGGCAGGAAGGCTATTGCCGATAGGCGGTGAGGCGCGCGGCCCATGGCAAGGTCAGCGCGTCGAAATGTGCTGCGCGACGTGCGGTGATGGCGAGGATCGCGATCGCCGCGATCAGGTTGACGGGGATCAGGGTCAGGTCAGACACCGCCCGTCCGAAGAGCGGCGCGAGCCAGGCATAAGCGAGCCATGTCGGCTCCCACCGCAACGTGCCGCGTTTGAGCATGTCCGCCGCGACAAAGGCTATGGCGACGCCGAGCAACACATGGTCGTAATCCAGCACATAAGGGGTGCAGAGCAGGGCCGCGCTGAGGGCGGCCGCGCCGCGCAAGGCCATGCTCCCCCGGCGCGCAATCAGTGCTGCGGCGATGATGGCGCAGATGGTAACCACCGCCTGCACGCCATAGGCGAGGGGGATTGATCCGCCCCATTGGCGGATGGCGGCGAAGGGGCTTTGAATCTTTGCCCAGCCGGTCGCGCCCGCTTCGACGATGATATGGCGGGTCAGCGGCAGGGAATCGATGAACGCCTGCCACACCGCCCAACCCCATATCGCCCATGTCAGCAGGCACAGCGCGACGACGGTCAGGCTCGCCGCGATGAAGGCGCGCAGATTGCCGCGCGCCAGGATGAGGACGGGGATCAGCACAGCGAATTGCGGCTTGTAGACGAGCGCACCAAGCAACATGCCTGCCACCCAGGGGCGCCTATCGAGCAGCAGCATCCCGCCGCCCAGCAGGCTGGCCGTGAGGAAGGCATTTTGGCCATGGCCAAGACAGATCAACACCACAGGCGCACCCAGCGCCAGCAGCCAGGCATCGCGTTCCGCAGGTAGGATATGCTTGACCAGCAACAGGGTGAGCGAGAGCGTCACGCCCTGCCAGATCAGCAATGCCGCGACATAGGGAAGTTGCGCCAGCAAGGTGGCAATGATGAGAAAGGGTGGCGGATAATGCCAGCCATAGAAGGGAATGGCCGGATCATGATGCACCTGTCGCTGCACATCATGCTGGATCGTCCAGTCCCATGCCTCCGCAGCGCGGCCATGATCGGCCATCCACCCGGCGGTCCAGACATTGGAGAAGTCGGTGCCAAGCGGCCGCCCCAGCGAATCCACCGTGCCGTGCGCGCTTGCGAACAGGAAGAGCAGGCCAAGGATGGTGGCCGCCAGCATGCAGCAGGCCACCAGCCGCGTCCGCGCGCGTGTGACCCATTGATCGGTAAGGGAGAGGGCGGCCATGGCGGCCACCCTTGCAGATCCGGCTGAAATTTTGGTAAATGGCGCGATAAGGTCGAGATCGTTGGGAAATGATCGACCGGCAGATTGAAAAGGACTTGGCGGCCTTGCCTCTTGCCTCTATCGGCGCATGGCACTAGGGCATTGCCTTAACGGTTATTCACAACCACCAACGATACCAGTCAAGAAGGACCACTCATGAGTGAGACCGCGGATCGCGTAAAGAAAATCGTCGTCGAGCATCTGGGCGTTGAAGCCGACAAGGTGACCGAGGATGCAAGCTTCATCGACGATCTGGGCGCTGACAGCCTCGACATCGTTGAGCTGGTCATGGCGTTCGAAGAAGAATTCGGCGTCGAAATCCCCGACGATGCGGCCGAGAAGATCGCCACCGTCAAGGATGCCATCGATTATATCGACAGCAAGCAGTAAGGCGTTTCGCGGCCCGCAGATGCGGGCCGCCTTTCGTGTTAGGAAATGGCTCCTCCTGTCCGGTAACCCCGGAGCGCGGGGAGCTTTTTCGTATCTGATGCAGCGTTTGCAGGGCGGATTGGCCATACCTACATTGCGTCAAAGAGACTATTTCGGAGCAAATATATGCGTCGCGTCGTCGTAACCGGCCTTGGCATGGTCAGCCCGCTTGGCGGGGATGTGGAAACCACATGGAAGAACATCATTGCGTCCAAATCGGGCGCGGCGACGATCACGCGGTTCGACCCGACCGACTATAAGTGCCGCATCGCGTGCGAAGTGAAGCCCAAAGAGCATGAATATGGCTTCGACCCCTATCTGGAAGTGGATCACAAGATTCAGCGCCAGGTCGATCTGTTCATCGTCTTCGGTATCGCCGCCGCGAGCGAGGCGCTGCGCGACGCGGGCCTGCTCAACATGACCGAAGAAGAGCGGCTGCGCGCCGGTTGTTCGATCGGGTCGGGTATCGGCGGCCTGCCGGGCATCGAGAGCGAATCGCTGGTGCTGGCGAACAAGGGACCGAGCCGGGTCAGCCCGCATTTCGTTCATGGCCGCCTGATCAACCTGATCTCCGGCCAGGTCAGCATCAAATATGGCCTGATGGGGCCGAACCATGCGGTCGTCACCGCTTGCTCGACCGGCGCCCACTCGATCGGTGACGCCGCGCGCATGATCGCGATGGACGATGCCGATGTGATGCTGGCGGGCGGCGCGGAAAGCGCGATCTGCCCGATCGGTATCGCCGGTTTCTCGCAGGCGCGCGCGCTCAGCACCAATTTCAACGACGATCCGACGCGCGCCAGCCGTCCCTATGACGTCAACCGGGATGGCTTCGTGATGGGCGAAGGCGCGGGCGTCGTCGTTCTGGAAGAATATGAGCGGGCCAAGGCACGCGGCGCGAAAATCTATGCCGAAGTGCTGGGCTATGGCCTGTCGGGCGATGCTTACCATGTTACCGCGCCGCATCCGGAAGGCTCCGGCGCGTTCCGGTCTATGCAGATGGCGCTCAAAAAGTCGGGCCTGAGCCTTGAAGATATTGACTATGTGAATGCGCATGGCACGTCGACGCCGATGGGCGACGAACTGGAACTGGGCGCGGTGCGCAAGTTGTTCGGCGACCAGATCGGCGCGATGTCGATGAGTTCGACCAAGTCGGCGATCGGCCATTTGCTGGGTGGCGCGGGCGCGGTGGAAAGCATCTTCTGTATCCTCGCCATGCGCGACGGCATCGTGCCGCCGACGCTGAACCTGGATGAACCAAGCGAAAGCTGCAAGGGGGTCGACCTCGTCCCGCATGTCGCCAAGGAGCGGAAGGTTCGCGCGGTGCTGAACAATTCGTTCGGCTTTGGCGGCACAAATGCTTCGCTGATCATGAAGGCGATCTGAGGACGAAAATCCTCCCCCGTAAGGGGAGGGCTATCGCATATGGAACGCCCCCATTTTCCTTCGTCATGCTGAACTTGTTTCAGCATCCATTATGCCCCACCAGCGGCGGCTCGTGGGGAGAAATGGACCCTGAAACAAGTTCAGGGTGACGACTTTTGATAGGTTGGGTGCCATATACGATAGCCCTGCATATAAGAGGAAGATTTAGGGTCGTGGATATTCCTCTGGGGCGATGGTGATGATGGCAAGACGATCTGGCCGGAATTCGAAGCAACGACTGGGCTGTATCGTCCTGCTGATCGGCCTGGCCGTTGCGGCCTTCATTGCCTTTCGCTTTGTCGCTGGCTGGACCGAACAGGGACCGGCTACCCAGGATGTCAGCGTGGTCGTGCGCGAAGGGTCTACGCTGTCCGATGCGGCGGTGTTGCTGAAACAGGCGGGCGCGGTGCGGTCGGCCGATGCCTTCCTGACGCGGGCCAAGATATTCGGGGCGGGTAAGCCGATCAAGGCGGGGGAGTTCGTCATTCCCGCCGGGGCCAGCAACAGCGACATCCTGTCCATCCTGCAGGGTGGCAAGACGCTGACCCGGCTCATCACCATTCCCGAAGGCATGCCCTCCATATTGGTGCATGAGCGGTTGATGGCGAACGACCAACTGACTGGCGACATTCCCGTGCCGGAGGAGGGGAGCGTGCTGCCCGACAGCTATGCCTTTGACAAGGGTGAGCCGCGCGCGGCCGTATTGAAGCGCATGCAGGCGGCGATGGACAAGGAACTCACCAAATTATGGGCCGAACGCGCGCCCAACACGATTGCCAAGACGCCCAAGGAAGCCATCATACTGGCCAGCATCGTCGAGAAAGAAACCGCTGTTGCCGCCGAACGGCCAACGGTGGCGGGCGTCTACAGCAATCGCCTGCGCGCCAATATGATGTTGCAGGCTGACCCGACGATCATCTACCCGATCACGCGCGGCAAGCCGCTGGGCCGTCGCATCCGCAAGTCGGAGATTGCCGACGTCAACGATTATAATACTTATGCAATGGTCGGCCTGCCCAAGGGGCCGATCGCCAATCCGGGGCGGTTGTCGATCCTCGCCGTGCTGCATCCGGCCGAAACCAAGGCGCTCTATTTTGTTGCGGACGGGAAGGGCGGCCACATTTTTGCCGACACCTATCAGCAGCATAATGAGAATGTGCGCAAATGGTTTGAGATTCGCCGGGCGCGCGGCGAGCTTTGACGCCCTTAGCGCAGCGCGCCCTTTGCCACCAAGGCGCGGGCATAGAGGAGTTGTACGACCGCGATCAGGATGATCACCGCGGGGAAGGTTAAAGCGCTTACCCCCTTGATCGCGACCAGATCGGTGCCCAGCAGCGTATAGCCGAACTGGACCAGCACCGCGATCAGCGAGACGAGGAATAGGCTTGCCGCTGCTGCCTTGCGCATCAACAGCAATAACGCGCCGATCGCCCCCGCGCCGACCGCAATGGCGTAGATCAGCCAGACCCAGTTGGGCATGGTCGCGAAGGCCTGGGCAGTGGTCGGATCGGTCTTGGCCAGTTCGGTCAGGTCCGCGCCATATTGCATGATGAAAGCGGCGACGCCCATCAGGTTCCATAGCAGCAGGATGACGGCGATGATGATGAAGAATCGTGGCGTGTGCATGGATATCCTCCTCCCCCAAGGAGCGGCGGGCGATTGCCGTTCCGCCGCAGAGGCACCATATACCCAATTGCCGCCGCGCAAAAGTGGCAGTCCTTATCTGGAGACGCGCTATGCTGGGAAGAACCGTACCGAATGTGACGCTCAAGACGCGGGTGCGCGACGAAAGCGTCGAGGGGCCGAACCCCTATCGCTGGCAGGATGTCCAGACCGGCGATCTGTTCGCGGGCAAGCGCGCCGTGGTGTTCTCGCTGCCCGGTGCTTTCACGCCGACCTGTTCGACCGAGCAATGCCCGGCGTTCGAACGCTATTATGAGGATTTCAAGGCGGTGGGCGTAGATGATGTCTATTGCATCTCGGTCAATGACGCTTTCGTCATGTTCCAGTGGGGCAAGCAATTGGGCCTCAAAAATGTGAAGCTGTTGCCCGATGGGTCGGGGGATTTCACCCGGCGGATGGGCATGTTGATCAAGAAGAACCATCTGGGCTTTGGCGATCGCAGTTGGCGCTACGCCATGGTCGTGGAAGACGGCAAGATCGTCGCCTGGTTCGAGGAACCGGGGATCAACGATAGCGGCGAAGATGAAGACCCCTATGGCGAAACCCAGCCCGAACCCGTGCTGGAATGGCTGAAGGCGCATCCGGCTGGTTGAGGCGGCCTCACCGGCCCCCATCATCGTCAGCGCGCTGATGGGGGCGGCGGACTTCGCCTGGGCGGACGGGCTGCGCCGCGCGCATTTTCCGCCGGAGCGCAATTTTCTGTCGGCGCATATCACGCTGTTCCATCATTTGCCGCCTTCGCTGTTGGGGGAGGTGAGCGATCGGCTCAAGGCCTTGTGTCGTGGCCCGGCACCGGCTGCCCGGTTGAGCGAGGTCATGATGCTGGGGCGGGGGGTGGGGTATCGCATCGACAGCCCGGAACTGGCGGCCATGCGCGACGAATTGGCGGAGGCGTTTACGGGCCTGTTGACGCCGCAGGACCAGGCGCGACCCCGGCTGCATGTTACCGTGCAGAACAAAGTTGCGCCGGCCGAGGCGAAGGCGCTGGCGGAGCGGTTACGCGCGGAATTTGTGCCACGCCCGTTCGCGATCGCCGGGCTGGCGGCGTGGCATTATCGCGGGGGGCCGTGGGAGTTGGCGATGAAGGCCAGTTTTCGGGGGTAGGGGTGTCACCAGCTTGATGGCGTGACACCCCTCCGTCTGGCCTTTGGCCAGCCACCTCCCCTACCAGGGGAGGATGAGATTTTCAGGCCAGCCCGACTTCTTTCAACGGCACGCTGGCATCGGCGAGTTGTGTGAGGTCGAGTGCCGCGCCGGACAGGACATGGGCGCGGCCCTGGACATAATCCTTGACCATGTTGACGCAGTCGAGCGCGATGACTTTGCCGCCTTTCAAATACACGACGGAGAAGCTGCGCGTCGCCGGGTCGCCGCGGGTGATCGCCTGATCGAAGCCGGTGGAGAGGCCGACGGTCTGGAGCTTGAGATCATATTGGTTCGACCAGAACCAGGGCACCGCGTCATAGGCCTCTTCCTTGCCCAATATGTGCGCGACCGCGACCTTGGCCTGATCATTGGCATTCTGCACCGACTCCAGCCGCATCTGCGCGCCACCGGCAAAGCGGTTGGCATGGGCGGCGCAATCGCCCACGGCATAGATGTCGGGCAGGCTGGTGCGGCAATATTCGTCGACATCCACGCCATTGCCGCCCGCCGCGCCCGCCGCGATGAGCGGGCCGGTTTCGGGGATGATGCCGATGCCGACGATCACCATGTCGGTCTCGATCCGCTCGCCATCTTCCATCAAGACAGCGGTCGCCTTACCGTCGACCACTTCGATACAATCCATTCGCGCGCCGGTGCGCAGGTCGACGCCATGGGCGCGATGTTCGGCTTCGTAGAAGCGCGACAATTGTTCGCCCGCGACCCGCGCCAGCACGCGGTCGAGTGCTTCGAGCAGAACTACGGTCTTGCCGAATTTGGTCAGCACGGCGGCGGCTTCCAGGCCGATATAGCCGCCACCGATGATCGTGACATGGCTGATGCTGTCGAGCTTCGCCATCATCGCATCGACATCGTCGCGGCGGCGGACGGCATGGACGTTGGACGCATCCGCGCCGTTGCAGGTCAGCATGCGGGGGGTGCCGCCGGTGCACCAGATCAGCTTGCCATAGCCGATTTCTTCGCCACCCACCGTCACGAACTTGCCGACCGGATCGACGCTCTTGACGCGGCGGCCCAGCAACATGTCGATATTGCGTTCGCCCCAGAAGGTGGCCGGACGGATCAGGATGCGGTCGAAACTCTTGTCGCCTGCGAAATATTCCTTGGACAAGGGTGGGCGCTCATAGGGCGGGTCTTTTTCGTCGCCGATCATCGCGACGCTGCCTTCAAAGCCATGCTGGCGCAATGAAATCGCCGCCTGCGCCCCGGCATGGCCCGCACCCACGATCAGAACATCATAATAGCTCATCGGCCCGCAATCCTCTTTATCCCTTTGCGCCGCTGATAGGCGGGGTGTCGTAGGGGTTGCAAGGGGGATGTGGCGGGGAGGGGCAGGCATTCCAGGCCCCAATCTATCTGTATCCATCATGCCGACAGTAAAGCAGAGCGATCAAGGTCATGAGGATGGGAATTTTGGCTATGCCCAAAACCATGCCCTTGGCGGCGCAACGCAGGTTGGCCCGGCTTTGGAACGCCTCGGTCGGTTTCTGCCGTCCATTGTGCGAACGGCCCCTCCTTGGGGTCCGCTTTGCCCGCCAATTATGTCTGCCGGGCTTTGCTTTCCGCTCGCCGTAAAGGCTTGGCAAGTCTGCGATTTACGCTCATAGGACGGCATATCGTCGATAAAACACTGTTACGATAGCGTTACAGGCGATTAAAGTTTGATGTGCTAACTAGGCGAAATATGGCCAGCAAATCTGTGTGTATTATCCCGGTTATTCTTTCTGGTGGATCGGGAACTCGGTTGTGGCCAGTGTCTACGCCCGAAAGGCCCAAACAATTACTACCGTTGACGGCGGATGAGACGATGCTGCAACTTACGGTAGAACGCACGGCTGGCTATGCCGGTGCTTTGGTGGGCAATCCGATTATCGTCGCCAATGCCGCGCATGCCGCTGTTGTCGATGAGCAGTTGCGCGCGATCGGGGTCGATGATTATCGCCTCATTCTCGAACCATCAGGCCGCAACACGGCCCCTGCGATCGGACTTGCCGCGCTGGACGCAAGACCGGACGATATTCTGCTCGTTATGCCGAGCGATCATATCATCGCTGATCTGCCAGCTTTTCACGATGCCATAACCCGCGCGCTGCCATTGGTTTCCGAAGGCCTGCTTGTCACATTCGGGATTGAGGCCGAGTCCCCGGAGACGGGCTATGGCTATATCGAGATGGGTGATCCTGTCGGCCCTCTGGTCCACAAAGTGGTCAGTTTTGTCGAAAAGCCGGATGCGGCGACGGCGGCAAAGATGGTCGCGGCTGGAACATATGTCTGGAATGCCGGTATATTCCTGTTCCGTGCAGGTGCCTATCTGGAGGCGCTTGCGCATCACCAGCCAGAGATGATGGCTGCGGTAGAGGCCTCTATGGTGCAAGCCGAACGCAAGGGCCTGCATATTTTCCCTGCGCCGGAGGCTTTTGCCGCCTGCCCATCGGACTCGATTGACTATGCGATCATGGAGCGTGAAGCGCGCATCGCCTGCGCGCCGGTCAATATGGGATGGTCCGACGTAGGGAGTTGGGACTCTTTGCATGCGGTCAGCGCAAAGGATGCGCAGGATAATGCCGTGCGCGGGGATGCCCTGTTGCTGGACGCGCGTAACTGCCTGGTCCACAGCGATGGACCGCGCGTTACCTTGGTGGATATGGACGATCTTATCGTCATAGTGTCCAAGGGCGAGGTCATGATAATGCGTCGCGGTGACTCTCAGAAGGTCCGCAGTGTCACGGAAGCGATCAAGAACGCAGGGCAACGGGTCGTGCAATAATCTTTGTTCCCTGCACCAATATTATCATCACTGGCACATATGGGATTTTATGACGCAGAATATGTCCGTCGCGGATATCATGTCCCATTCGGGGGTTGCGTTCGGGACAAGCGGTGCCCGTGGCCTGGTGAGCGCCATGACCGATCGTGTATGCTTCGCCTACACTATGGGTTTTCTGCAACATCTTGAAGCGGAAGGACTGTTTTCGCCCGGCCAGCATGTTGCCATCGCCGGCGATCTTCGCCCGTCTTCAACCCGGATCATGGCGGCCTGTGCCGCAGCCATCATCCATATGGGCGGCCATGTCGACTATTGCGGCTTCGTGCCGTCGCCTGCCGTTGCAGCCTACGGCTTTGCACGGGGCATGGCGTCGATGATGGTGACTGGCAGCCATATTCCGGACGATCGCAATGGCATCAAATTTAATCGCCCGGATGGCGAAATCCTCAAGGCGGACGAACTGGCCATGCGCGCCCAGCGTGTGAACGTGCCGGATATATTCGATGCGCACGAAATGCTGCTGGCGACCCCGGAGATGGACCCGCTTGTCGATGTCACGGCGGCCTATGTGGCGCGTTACGTCGATTTTTTCGGTGCGCAGGCGCTGCAAGGATTGCGTCTGGGCATTTATGAACATTCGGCCGTCGGTCGTGACTTGCTGGTCATGCTGGTCGAACAGATGGGCGGGCAGGCCTATCGGCTGGGCCGGTCCGAGACATTCATTCCGGTTGATACCGAAGCTGTTCGCCCGGAAGATCAGATATTGGCGCGCCAATGGGCTGACGAATTGCATCTGGATGCAATCCTTTCCACCGATGGCGATTCGGACCGGCCGTTGCTGGCGGATGAAAATGGCAACTGGATGCGGGGCGATATACTGGGTATCTTATGTGCCCGCGCCTTAGGGATTAAGGCAGTGGCCACGCCGGTCAGTTGCAACAGTGCGGTTGAACTGTGCGGCATGTTCGACGACGTGCGCCGAACCCGCATCGGCTCTCCCTTCGTCATAGAGGCCATGCAGGAATTGGCTAAGGCCAAGCATACCACGATATGCGGCTATGAAGCCAATGGCGGTTTCCTGCTGGCCACGCCGGTCGACATGGGGGGGCGGCATCTGACCGCGCTGCCGACGCGCGACGCGGTGTTGCCGATCATGGCCGTGCTGGTGGATGCCAAGCGACGAGGGCTGGCGCTGTCCATGTTGCAGGATCAATTGCCGCAGCGCTACACGTTCAGCGATCGCCTGCAGAATGTTCCAACGGCGCAAAGTCAGTCGCTGATCCGCCGTCTTCAAACGGGCAGTGACGCGGATATTTTGGCTCGTCTTACGCATATGTTTGGCGCACTATGCGGACAAGCCATCCATTTCGACACAACCGATGGTTTGCGTATTTCTTTTGACAGCGGCGATATTGTTCACCTGCGCCCCAGCGGCAATGCGCCCGAATTGCGTTGTTATACGGAAAGCGCGGATAGCGAACGGGCGGCATCGCTCAATGGTGCGGTATTGAGAATTGTCAGGGACAATGCCGAAAAAGGGGTATGAAATCTTTGGATAAAGATGACATGTCGCCAGATAAGCATTTGAATATTATTTAATTAAATTAGAAATAAACAAAATATTCATCGTGAGGTCTATATGAAGTCCGCAATAATTACCGGCATAACTGGTCAGGACGGTGCCTATCTTGCCGAATTGCTTTTGGAAAAAGGCTATGAAGTTTACGGCACATATCGCCGCACCAGCTCCGTTAATTTCTGGCGGATTGAAGAGCTTGGGATCAGCCAGCATCCCAATCTCAAGCTTGTGGAATATGATCTTACGGATCTGGCTTCAAGCATCCGCCTGTTGCAGACCGCCAATGCGAGCGAAGTGTATAACCTTGCCGCGCAGAGCTTTGTCGGGGTTTCCTTCGATCAGCCAATCACCACCGCCCAGATTACGGGCGTTGGACCGCTTAACCTTCTCGAAGCGATCCGGATCGTAGACCCCAAAATCCGTTTCTACCAAGCCAGTACCTCGGAAATGTTCGGCAAGGTCCAGGCCGTGCCGCAGGCCGAGGATACACCCTTTTACCCGCGCAGCCCCTATGGCGTCGCCAAACTTTATGCGCATTGGATCACCGTGAACTATCGTGAAAGCTACGATATTTTCGGGTGTAGCGGCATTTTGTTCAACCATGAAAGCCCGCTGCGCGGCCGTGAGTTTGTGACCAGGAAGATCACCGACGCGGTTGCCAAGATTAAACTCGGCAAGCTGGATTGCCTGGAACTGGGCAATCTCGACCCGAAGCGTGACTGGGGTTTTGCCAAGGAATATGTCGAAGGCATGTGGCGCATGCTGCAGGCTGATGAGCCTGACACCTATGTACTGGCCACTAACCGCACGGAGACGGTCCGCGATTTCGTGCGGATGGCATTCAAGGCTGCGGAGATTGAGGTCGAATTTTCCGGTGCCGAAGATACGGAAGTCGCCAAGGATGTCGCCACGGGCAAGACCGTCATGCGCGTAAATCCGCGTTTTTATCGTCCGGCGGAGGTCGATCTTTTGATCGGCAATCCCGAAAAGGCGACCGCCAAACTTGGCTGGAAGCCGGAGACGAGCTTGGAACAACTGTGCAAGATGATGGTGGACGCTGACATTGTACGAAATCGGATGAACGCATCATTCTGATGCTCGTACGAACAGTCGATGGTAAAAATCAGGTGCGCGGCGATCGCCCAACGCATGGGTAACCGCCATCGTCCCGATGTCGCAGCCAGGGTGGGAAACCTATGAGCAGAATATTGATCACAGGCGCAGATGGGTTCACCGGACGCTATCTGACCCCCCTGTTGGCCCGCCAGGGCCATGACGTCATGGGCCTGTCGCACAAGCCAGCAAGCAATCCTGTCGACGGTTTATTGGCGTCGCGCGTGTGCGATTTGACCGATACGCAAGCACTTACGGATGCGGTTGCAGACCTCAAGCCTGATAAGGTCGTCCATCTGGCGGCGATCGCCTATGTCGCGCATGGGGTTGTCGAAGACATATATCGCACGAACATCTTGGGTAGTCGCAATCTGCTGGAGGCTGTCAACACGGTCGGCAATGTGGATGCCGTACTGCTGGCGAGCAGTGCGAACATTTACGGCAATCGCGTCAGTGGGGCGATATCCGAAACTGTTTCCCCTGACCCCGTCAATGACTATGCGGTCAGTAAATTGTCGATGGAATTTGTTGCGAAACTCTATCGCGATCGTTTGCCCATCATCATCGCCCGGCCGTTCAACTATACAGGCGTCGGGCAGTCGATCGATTTCCTCATACCCAAAATCGTCCATCATGTGCGACAGGGCGCGAAGGAGATTGAGTTGGGCAATCTGGATGTTTCCCGTGATTTCTCCGATGTGCGAGATGTTGCATCGGCCTATGCCGCGCTTTTGGATCAGCCTGCGGCTCTGGGCGAAACGTTCAACATATGTTCCGGCACTGCCTATTCCCTGCGCGATGTGATCGCCTTGATCCAGCAGATTTCAGGGCATGACTTTTCGGTCAGGGTCAATCCGGCCTTTGTTCGGGCGAATGAAGTCAAAACATTATGGGGTGACCGCAGCAAGCTTGAGGGCGTGTTGGGGCAACGCCCTCTTTGTGATTTGCGCGATACGTTAAGCTGGATGCTTAGCGAGAAGTGAATCGCGCGGCGTTTGTTGGGAGGCACCGCTCCTGAAAGAGAGGGTCTATGGCAGGCAAGGTGATGAACAAGTGAGTAGCCGGGACAGCCGCAAAAACTCGCATATGCCCGAAGAGGGCGGATGAGCATCTGCATCAACCTTGTTGTTTGATCTGGGTATATCGAAAAAACCTGGTCACATATCTTTTTTTGTTTCCGGCGGCTGATCAGCCCCTGCTTTGGCCTTTCGAGGCTTGATCTGATCGCCCGTGAAAAGCTCTGCGAAGCGCAGAGAAGTATGTATGCGGAGCGGACGAAACAAAATATTAGATTTTGCGGCGAAAAATTTGCGATTGGGCACGAATGCGTAGGTAGTATCTTCCTCTCGAAATGCCTTGATGATTCAATTGGCATGAACGGCAGCACTGGTTCGCGGCTGTCGATCGATGAATATGCCGCAATCGTTGCGTTGCACTTGAGAACTGCCACGTCGAGGTCGAGATTGGTGCCAAAATCGACCCCGACGATGCGGTCCACTCTTTGTCCATCGGTAAGGTTCATGATCCTTGCGGCGGCATTTTCAGCCTTGCCATTGATGGTCGTAGGAACTCCTGGTCCGCTGGAAGCCATGCCGTCGTCACTATCATCCGACAGGGACAGTCATACCGCCATCAGCCATGACGACCGCGCCGACGATGAAGCTCGCTCGATCTGAGGCCAGAAAGGCAACCACCTCAGCAATTTCAAGCGGGTCGGCCGCACGACCGATCGGGGCCGACTTGCCATGTTCGGCAAGGAACTCGCGACCATCGTCGCGGAAATGGTTGAGGATGTTCGTAACGACATCTCCCACGCCGATTGCGTTGACGCGAATACCATATTCTATGGCTTCCAGCGCCTGGGTACGGGTCAACTGGGCGAGCGCGCCCTTCGACGCTGTGTATGCAGCGATGCCGGGAAAGGCAAAGTAGGACGCATAAGAGGCAATGTTGACGATAGCGCCCGACCTGTTGGCCATCATCGCCTTTTGCGCTTCGCGGGAGTGCATGAAGGCGCCGGTGACGTTGGTCTGCATCTGCCAGTCCCATTCCTCACGAGTCATGTCGACCATGTTCTTGTACAGGATGCGACCGGCATTGTTTACCAGGATGTCGAGCGTTCCGAACGTGCTGAGTGCCAGAGCAACGGCCTGTTCGGCTGTCCCATCAACCGTCACGTCGGCGACCAGTGTGACGATGCCATCACGTTCCAGTTCCTTGACTGCCGGGTGGATGTCCTCGGCCACAACTTTGGCACCGCGCGCATGCAGCAGTTCGGTGATGGCCCGCCCGATGCCGCTGGCCGCGCCTGTAACAATGGCGACCTTGCCGCCCACCTCATTTATATTCGATGCGATGCTGGTCATTGAATTTCTCCAGATTGGGATCGCTGCTGAATATGGCCAATGCGCTGATCCCCTGAACGATTTGGCCCGTCGCCTTGGTGGCGTCTCGGCCGATATGCCGCTGACTGGCGGGCACTTCGCTTGGGGTCTTGCGGACCCTGTCGGCATTTTGCTCAAATCGAATTGATGAAGGCGTGAATTGTGGCGTTCAAATCAGCCGTTGCGATAGGCACTTGGCGATCGACCAGTTTCCTTGCGGAACACCTGCGCAAAATGGCTTGGGCTGGAATAACCGACTTCCATGCCGATCTCGATGATCGATCGATTGGTTTCGCGCAACAAGCGGCGTGCCTCGGCAATCCGCATCCGGATGAAATATTGCGATGGGGCATAGCCGGTCGCGCGCTTGAACTGGCGGCTGAAATGCGCCTCGCTCATCCCGGCCGCCGCCGCGCAGCGAGCGAGACTGAAATCCTCGGTCAGTTCCGCCGCCATCAGCTCGGTAGCGCGGCGAAGCCTGAGGGCGGGTAGCGCGTTGCGACGATGAACCGTGCGACGTGCCGGATCACGATAGTGACGCACCAGATGTATGGCGATGACTTGCGCGATGTTGTCGATCACAAGCGCGCTGTTCGGGTGCGGCGCGGTAAGTTCGTCCAACAGTGTCGCGATCAGACGTTCCAGGGCCGCGTCGCGCGCACCGGATACCTCGCGAAGCGCCGGACGTTCGGCCGTGCCGGAAAGCTCGCTTGCTGCGCGCTCCAGCATTGGCAAGCTCAGATAAAGGTGCAGTACGTCGAACGGCTCGCCCGAATGCGACCGCCAGCGCAGCGCATAGGGTTCATCTGAATCAATAATGAAGAAGCTGCCCGCGCCGACCTCGCTCCCCAGCCAGTCCTCGCCCGGTGATCTTTCCTCCACGGACACCATGCCAGTGAGGAAACAGACCAGCAGCGGTTCGGCGACTGCGGGCACGATGAAGCTGTCCTGCGCCGGATCGCGGGAAAATATCTGCGCCAGCGCACTCCGCGATGAATGCATGCCTTCCCCGGCGACAAGCCGACCAGCGATGTGCTGTCCGAGCATTTCAGCCGTTGTCTTTTCCATCTGTTATTCCGTTCAAGAGCTTTGGCACATCACCTTCGGGCTTCGTTCATGGCGCAAAGGTCGGCAACCCATCCTTTCATGTCCGCGAGTAATCCGATGCCGATTGATCGTCTGTGGACGCCCCGATAGATGTAAGCGTTAAATGAGGTCTGGCACGTAGTTAGCTGCTCTCGTCTGTCCGGCCTCCGATGCAGCCTATGGCTGCGGCCCCCGTATGGGAGTTCGCGGACCGGACCCACATCGGCTTTGCGTGCTTGGTTAGCGCTACGCCATTCACTGGTTTTCCGGCCCCGTCTTACCGACTGTGGTGCCATAGACCTCAAGGTTGGCTTCATAAATCGATCTGATCCAGCCAGGAAGGCGCGGCAACGCGAAGACCAGACGCCCGCTCGCAAATGTCAGGCAATGGCTCGGCGGCTGGTTGAGGCGGGAGTTGTCGAAGACCATGCCGCGATCCGCGTTGAGGGTTGCGGCGCGGATGAGAGGGGCGCCGCGCGCATAACGGGTACGAATCTTGCCCTCGGGTACGATATGCCCGCCTTCCTGGATGCGCGTGCCGACACGTGCGACGGAGATGTCCGGCGTATCGACGCCCACATGCATCACGATGACCGTGAATCCTCGGTTGCCCGTTTGTCGATGAGTTCAAGCTTGGACGGGTGCGAGAAGACGGTCTCGGTCACGAAATCACGGCCCTGGGCGAGATAGTCGGCCCGGCGCGCAGAAGCGATATTGGCCGCTTCGTAGGACGCGGCTGGGGAGGGGTCGCGCAGTTCGTCGCGCTGGATGATGTCGGCGTTGATGAACGGACCGGCGAAACCCGGCGCTACGCGGGTCTCGTAGAGCGTGGACTTGCCAGCACCGTTTGGCCCGGCAAGCACGATTATCGTCGGCTTCATGCCTTGCGTGCAGTCTTCTCACGCACCAGATTGCCGCTCTCATCGAGACCAACGCCCAGACCAAGCCGCCGCCGGGCAAAGAAGGCAGTCTCGTCCGGACTGGGCTGCCCCATTTGCTCGACAAAGCTGTCGAGCCAGACATCCTTCTCCTCGTCGGTGAGGTCGGTGGTCTCCATCTCGCCAGCCAGGGCCGCAGTAATGCGGGCGTGATCGAAATTGCCGGATTTTTCGATAGCGCGGCCAATGCGGACCCAATGCGCGATCTGGCCGGCAATCGAGCGGCTCTGCAACTCGGACTCCCGGCGCACGATCTTCATGATGTCGTCGCCAAGCTTGATGGACTGGGCCATGGATCACCTCTTATTTTAGAGGTGGCATTTTGCTACCTCAAGTTCAAGGCCATCCTGTAGGTCTTCGCTCGGATGGTCAGACGGAAGCGCCAGATTTTGCTTGGCTGGATCGTCCTTTGGCGCAGGGGGGGCTCAAGATCAGCGCAATACAAGTAGCATGGCGTTCAGGGGCCCTACTGGGCGCATGGCTGAAAGCTGAGAATTTATGACCTACATGACCACGCGCGAGCAGCTCGAAGCACTGTTTGGGCCATCCGCGCGATCTTCCGGAAGGCGATGCGGGAATGGGAATGGATTGCGCATGTGCCAGCGTTCAAGACCTATGCGCGTAGTGGCCGGGTCAGGGTGCGGTTTCTCACCCACGATCAGGCTGCCGAGCTCATGGATCGGCTTCCTGAACACCAGCGCAAGGTGGTGCTGTTCCCTTTGTCGACCGGCCTGCGTCAGGGCAACATACTCCATCTGCGATGGGATCAGGTCGATATGACCCGGCGCATCGTCACGATCGGGCATGGCGAGACCAAGAACGGGGAGGCGCTTGGCGTTCCCCTGAACGAGGGTGCCCTTGGCGTGTTACGGCGGCAGAGGGGCAAGCATCCGGTTCATGTGTTCACATTTCGGGGCAAGCGCCTTGCCGATGCGAACACGCGGACCTGGCGTGCGGCATTGAAGGCCTGCGGGATCGAGGATTTGCGCCGACACGATCTGGGGCACATCTGGGCGACCTGGCTCCGGCAGAATGATGTGCCCACCTGGGTGCTTCAGGAGCTGGGGGGATGGAAATCGGAGTCGATGGTGCGGCGTTATGCGCACATGTCGGTGAAGCATCTCCAGCCCTATGCCGACCAGCTGATTTTACCGGGCACAGACCCGCTGATTAATCCGGTCACAGACACGAAAAAGTCTAACTGCCCAGAAAAGCTGGAGGTGTCAGGTCACAAAAATGGTCACAGTGAGAGCCGTCCGCGGCTCAGTGCCCGAACCGAAAGTTGTTGAGCAATACCAGCATGTTGTGATTCACACCTCTTTGCGAAGAGATGGAGTGAATGGTGACATGGACTGGTATTGCCCGGCGCGAGCATAGCCGGGAGGGACTGCGATATCCATCGGATATGACGGACGCGGAGTGGGCGCTGACAGCGCCATTCGTTCCTCCGGCAAGGCGTGGAGGCCGACCTCGAACGGCAGACATGTGCAACGACAAATTCGGTAGCCGGGTGACGACAAACGAGATGGCCGGATTTCATGGTTCGAAACGAAAGCGATAG
>NZ_JAZDXA010000094.1:0-1724 GCF_040170545.1 Sphingobium sp. MK2 | reverse complement strand
GGTAACACTCGCGCCGGTGCATGCATCTCATTGAATCACAATGCCTTTTCCAAAAGCACTGTTCAAGTTGGGTTTGGGTATGGCGCAAATCGCCTTGCGCAAAGAGGCGTATGAAGATGCATATCGCCTCTTTGCTAAAGCCTATGCTCAATTTCAGATCGCCGAATACACTCCAGGCGAGGCAATTTGCCTCGAAGGCTTTTCAAATTTAGCTATCGCCCGCCGCGACGATAATGCAGCTAAAGAAATATTAGAAAAGGCCAGAGTTTTATATAAAGATAATAATATGTTAATTGGCGAAGCGAACGTTATGTATCATTTAGCACATATTTCCATTCGTCTTAAGAATGACGAGGAAGCAATTTCGTTGTTGAAAGGCGCTATCATGATTTATGAACAGGCCGAAAGCCCTTTCGGGAAAGCGAACTGCATGACTGTACTAAGTTATATATATGAGCAGCAGGGATTTTCTGACATGGCATATAAATATCTAATGGAGGCGACACAACTATATCAACAGTCCGCCCATAGTTAGCATTTACGTTTCGGATCAATGTTATCAATTGACGCATTCATTACACTTCATCAGTTTATCTTTACGCTGAATCCTCCATCGCGTTGTTGCATAACATTCGTACGAACCGGATATCACCGGATATCAGAAGCCACTTTTTAGGAGATCGACGATCCGCACTGCCATGCTGTGTGCAGGGTCGAAGGGTACGTCCTCAAATCCGAAGCCACGATAGAATTGGCGCACGTCATCATCAAGCGGATGGGTGAGAACGCAAAAGCAGCCGATATTGTAGGACAAGCGTACTGCCGTTGTAAGGGCGAAGAACATCAGGGAACGGGCATAGCCTTTACCTTGGTAATGGCGATCGACGGCGAGCTGGCCGAGCAGCATGGCGGGGATGGGATCAGGGCGGTTGCGCTGGTCGGCTTTGGCGAGGAAGGCGCGCTCGATCTGCGCGGCCGACAGGCTCACATAGCCCACGATATGACCGGTGACGGGGTCACAGACGACGTTAGTGCGCGATACGCCCGCTTCCTGATTGCGCCAGGCATGGCGGCGGAACCATTGATTGAGGGATTCCCGTCCGCAGTCGAAGGCTTCGCGATTGTCGTCGGCGGTGAGCGGGCGAGGTGGCGTTAGTCCTGCCATGCCGGGCGCGTCGCAGAGAGTTTGCGCAACGCCGGGACTTCCTTGGCAGGAGCCTTAACCCAATCCTCGAACTTGTCCCAATCCGCCGCCGGGATCGTCACCAGCCGATGGTCAAGCACATCTTGTTCAGCCGCTTCCAAAGCCCTGCGGCGAATAAAATCACTTAGGTTTGTGCGCGCGTGATCCGCCGCCGTTTCCAGCAACGCACGTTCTGCCGGGCTAACCCGGACACTCAATACCGCAGGCGATGAACTAGCCATAAAATCTCACTTCCTGTATGACATTAGCATACGCAAGGCCGATGGTCAATCGAAATGCTGCCGATCTCATCAGGCTTGGCCTCGTCGGCCATGGTCCGGCGTTACCTGTAACCCACGGACTCTTGTTCAGCTAGGCCGCTCCAAAAGCTGCTGACCGCTTCGGCAAGATGATGATAATCCTGAGCGGTAGCCAGATAACCGCCCTCATGCTTCATGTCGTTCTGGCCTGCTGCCGGTTTGGTGGACACCAAGATAAGGTGTTTATCAGACTGGAGGACGTGAATGGAGCGAAGAAAGTT
>NZ_JAZDXA010000093.1:0-1826 GCF_040170545.1 Sphingobium sp. MK2 | reverse complement strand
TCGTCCCGTCCACGCCGCCAGTGCCGTCGCCCGCCAATCCAGGCAAACTACGCCGCTGTCATGAATAAGCCGGGTTAATCCAGAAAAGATCGATTCCTTCGCCATCGGCCTGAAATCAGATCTGGCGGATCGCAGGCTGCGGATCAATGTCGAGGGCTTCTACTATAACTATAAGGACATTCAGGTCGAAGCCATTGACCCTGCGACCAGCCTGCCCCTGACCCTGAACGCCGCCAAGGCCGAGATCGCTGGCTTTGAGGCCGAGATTACAGCCATTCCAACCCCTGCCCTGCAACTGACGGCAGGTCTCTCGTGGATTCCCAAGGCGGAATATGAATCCTTCCCTGGTGCGCTGACCTTTGTTCCCCAAGCAGGCGGTGGTGCCACCCAGATTAACGAGGACGCCTCAGGCAACCGTCTTATCAACACGGCCAAATTCAGCTTCACCCTGGGTGCATTCTATTCAATAGAAACCCGTTCGGGTGATTTCGATATCAACGTCAACTATGCTTATAATGACGGCTATTTTTTCGACTTTGGTAATCGGATCAAAGAGAAATCATTTGGTTTGCTTGGTGCGAGGGTGACCTGGACCGACACTACCGAAACATTCAAGATATCCGTTTATGGCCAGAACCTGACGGGTACCGAATATCATAGCAGATACTTCCCAAGTGATTTTGTCATTGGTGCTTCGCCTGGTGCGCCGCGAACCTACGGCATATCCGCTGGAGTCATGTTCTAACGGTTTCTTTGAAGCGCAGGGTCGCAGACGGGACGGAGCAACGCCCCGTCAGCCCGATTACAGCACAGCATCGACCCGCTCCCAACTTTTTTTGAGAAAGCCCTGATATGATTACACTTTACGGACATTCGTTTTCGCGTGCCCATCGCAATCTATGGATGCTGAAAGAACTGGGTGTACCTTTTGAACATGTGCCCACCGGCTTTTTTGACGGCAGCACAAAGAAGCCTGAGTTCCTTGCCATCAATCCCAACGGGCGGGTTCCGGTTCTGGTCGATGACGGACAGCCGATCTTCGAATCCATGGCGATCAACCTTTATCTCGCGCGCAAATTCCGCGGCGAGCTAGCACCGCAATCGCTGGTTGAGGAAGGACTCGCCACCCAGTGGAGCTTCTGGGTCACGACAGAAGTCGAAAAGCCGTTGATGGTGGCCGCCGCCAACCTGTTGATGTTCCCCGAACATCAGCGCAACAAAGAAGAATCGCAGGCCATGCTCCAGAAGCTGGACCGCCCCTTGCGCGTTCTTGATGCCCATCTGGCAGACAGGCAGCACATTCTGGGCGGAGGCTTTACGGTGGCAGATCTCAATGTCAGCGCCCCCTTCTCGCTTGGCGTGCTGGCCGGAGTGAATTTTGGCGAATATCCCAACCTCAAGGATTGGATGCACCGCTGCCTGGAACGCCCGGCAGCAGCCGACTGGAAGCCCATCACCTTCACCATACCCCGCCCCGAAACCGCGCTGGGTATGCTCACTGCTTTTGTCTGAACGCAAAACAGCCGGGCCGCGCCTGCCTGTTGGCGAGCGCGGCGCGGCCTTTCCGACAGGTCGTCCACCGACTGACGCACACGCCATTTAATCACTGTCTTTTCGTTGAACCCGAACTGATCTCAATGTTCCGCTGTAGAGGGCGGTGACGAACCAGGCCAATGGAACCCCAGCGATTGGAACCCCAGCGATTTGCTGAGCGTGGCGGTTTAAAGACCAGTCATTGGATAGGTTGCTCCTTTTAGATCATTTTCCATTCATTCCGGTTCATAGCCACATGATTTGAAGTAGTTGGCGCATTCGTTGGGTTGGAA
>NZ_JAZDXA010000092.1:0-1867 GCF_040170545.1 Sphingobium sp. MK2 | reverse complement strand
TGGCACCACCTTTTGGAGCTGTGTGGCCTGGTTGAAGCGCGCGTGATCGATCTCGACGGGGTATACGATCCCTGTCGACCAAACGATCGATTGTTGTTGGGCATGAAGGGCAGCATCAGCGAGTTTGAGCTTGGCATTTTGCGAACACGCATGCTTGACGCGGCGCGCGCCAAGGCAAGGCGGGGAGAACTGCGCCTCAGTGTTCCGATCGGCTATATCTGGCACCGCGAATACGGCCTGGGGCTGGATCCCGATATCCGGGTACAGGAGGCGATCCGCCTCATCTTTTCGCGTTTCCGCGAGCTTGGCAGCGCCCGCCAGGTGCTGATTTCGCTGACAGCTGACAATTTCCATTTTCCCCGCCCTTCTGACGGCCGCAAAACGGTGTCCTTCGACTGGGTGCCGGTTCGCTATCGAAGCGTTATTTCGATCCTGAAGAACCCCTTCTACGCTGGGGTCTATGTCTATGGTAAAAGCGAGAAGCGAACCGAGATTGTCGATGGCAGGGCACGCAAAAGTTACGGCCACAGCAAGCCCTTTGGAACGTGGGAAGTGCTGCTCCAGGATCATCACGAAGGCTATATCGATTGGAGTGAGTTTGAAAGGAACCAGAGCCATATCGCCGTCAACGCCTTCGGACAGAAGGGCGGCATCAAGTCTGGTCGTGGTGGCCGCGCGTTGCTCGCGGGCCTGCTCACCTGCGGCCGATGTGGAAGACGGTTGGGCGTTGTCTATTCGGGCCGGCCTCCGGGTCATCCCTATTACCGCTGCGAACGTATCAACCAGATGCTGGCCAAGCCACGATGCATGACTTTTGGCGCATCTCGCATCGACCCTGCCATAGGCAAAGAGATATTGAGAGCCGTGACGCCGATGGCGATCGAGGCCGCAATGGAAGCTGATCGGGCGCATCGGGATAATCTGGAAGAACGGCACCGCATGGTGGAGCTGGACTTGCAGCAAGCCCGATACGAGGCATCTCTCGCTGAACGTCGCTATGCTGCCTGCGACCCTGATAACCGCCTGATCGCTGCCCAACTCGAGAATAGCTGGGAAGCAGCGCTCAGGCGTGTGGAAGCCTGTGAAGCGGGTTTGGCCCAAGCGCGACAAATCGATCTGGCCGCGCCGGTGCCAGATTTTGCTGGCATTGCCACCGACCTGGAGACCGCTTGGCGCTCGCCTAACGTCGACATGCGTTGTCGTCAGCAGCTCCTCCGCACGCTCGTGACCGATATCATCGCTGATGTCGATGAAGAGCAACGTGAAGTCATTTTGACGATCCACTGGAAAGGTGGCCAACATTCTCAGCTGCGCATTCGCAAACCCAAAGCAGGCGAACATGGCCAGAGTACGCCCGAAGCCGCCCTTGCCATCATCCGCTCCATGGCCACCCGGTGGTCCGATGCAGACATTGCCGCAACTCTCAACCGGATGGGAATGCAAACCGGACAAGGCAAGACCTGGACAGCGCGCCGTGTCGGCTCGCTGCGCACTGTCCACAAAATCCACGGCTACCGATCCGCCGAAAAGAATGGAGAGTGGCTCACGCTGACCGAAGCCGCCAAAAAGCTTGGGGTTACTGCCCATCGGGTCCGTCGACTGATCAAGGAGGGCGTGCTCCCTACCGAGCAAGTTGTACCCGATGCGCCGCACCAAATCCGAGCCACGGACCTGGAAAAGGACGAAGTGACCCAGTTCCCGCGTCACAGAGGCCCGTGTCGCATCAAAATGGAAAACCAAAAGTCCCTGTTTCCGGACATTTGAAGAGGAGGTGTAGTATGAATCGGTCGTTGCAATGGCTCTCAGGGCGCGTTCGGCGGCGTTGTTCGTGAGACATATCCGGCCATCTTCGAGGAATGCGGTAAAA
>NZ_JAZDXA010000091.1:0-2095 GCF_040170545.1 Sphingobium sp. MK2 | reverse complement strand
AGCAACGACATCATCGCCGAACTCAACGAGCGTGGTGCCAAAATCGTCATCTCGCAGCACCCGCGACGCGCCATTCCTATCCCGCTTGATGCCGAGATGTACAAATGGCGGCACCTCATCGAAAACTTCTTCTGCAAATTGAAGGAGTTCAAACGCATCGCCATGCGCGCCTGCAAAATCGACCAAAGCTTCGAAGCCATAATCTACCTCGCCGCCGCTGTCATCAACTCACGATGAATCCCCACAAGCCTTATTTCCTCAATGGTCTGCTTTTTCAGGCGAAGCTCTAATCGCCCGTGAAAAATAATCAAAAAAGCTTATCAACATTACCTTATCAATAGCCTTGACTCATTATAATATACTTATAATTTAATGTCTCCTCGGTGCGAAACGCATGGAATCCTTCGGGCTTCCGGCGTCAGCACACGTTTGGAAATAAAAAAATGTGCCAACTGAGCAGAGCAAGCACGGTGGCACCATGGGAGAGATAAGGTGACCAGTCCGCTAAGCCGCGCATCGCGCCATCCTCGGGTTTTTCTGAATTCAGCCTGTGCCTTGACTGCGATGATTATATGCAGTTCCATGCCCGCATTTGCACAGAATAATACCAGACAAGAAACGGCGGGTATCCAAGATATCATCGTTACCGCGCAACGCCGCGAACAGGCACTGCAAGATGTCCCCCTAGCTATTTCAGCCTTCAACGCGGACACACTTGAGCGCGTTGGCGTCAACAGCGTTGCAGAGTTGGTCTATCTGTCACCCGGCCTTGTCTACCAGGGTGGAGACAATAGCGCGTCGCCTTATTTGCGCGGCGTAGGCACAACCTCGACCCAGTCTTCGGGCGAACCACCACTGGCCATGTATGTCGATGGATTCTACTATCCAGCCTTTGAATCAGCTCTGCTAAACTTTTCCAATATCAGCAGCATCGCCGTCTTACGTGGCCCGCAAGGGACGTTGTTCGGTCGCAACGTGACGGCTGGCTTAATCCAGGTGACAACAAAGGATCCGACGGCAAAGCCGAGCGGCAATTTTGAATTGCGCTACGGCAATTTCAATCATGTCACCGCTTCCGGCTATTTTGCTAGCGGGATTACCGATAATCTCGCGGCAGACATTTCGGTCTATTATTTAAAACATGACGGCTGGGGCAGAAATCTGGTCAATGGTGAAGACGCAAGTCGATCAGATCAGATTGCCCTGCGTTCGAAATGGGTCTTTAATCCGGGGCCAGACACCCAGATTTCGTTGATGCTAGACTATTCAGTTGGCAAGGGCGATATCGGGTCTTCAACCAACGCATTGCCAGGTTTTCTTGATGCCACGGGCAGTGCGCGGCCAGGCGATCAGTTTGACGCGATACGCAACCTAAGTACAGCCGACAATAAGGTTGTATCCAAGGGCGCAGGACTGAAAATTGAGCACGATCTGGGCTTTGCCAAGATTCGCAGTCTGACCAGCCATCGGGTCATGGACAATCGGTTCGCAATTGACGGCGATGCAAGTCCGCTGAACCTGATCAATGCGAACGTTCCTAATCATTCCGAATATACGATGCAGGAGTTGCAACTTGTATCCGGTGCCGGTTCATCGTTCGAATGGATTTTGGGTGCATTCTATCAGGATTCCACCGGCGGTTCCGGCAGAGAGCCATTCACGATCTCTGGCGATGTGTTCCCACCATTTCTGGGCGGCGGCTTCGCAAACAATGCGCAAACCGATTCAGAATCCTGGGCCGTCTACGCCCAGTCCACGGTCAAGCTGGCACCTGGCCTTCGCGGAACCATCGGCCTGCGCTACACTGACGACAGCCAGCGGATTACGGGCAATGAGTTCGCACTTGCCGGTTTCCCTCTTGGTCCCGACGTCGACCAATCGGATTCCTGGAACCAGGTCACATGGCGGCTCGCGCTCGACTATGACTTCTCTGACGATGTCCTCGGATACATCAGCTACAACCGGGGTTACAAAGCAGGCCGCTTTGATTTCATTGGCCTGCGCGATCCTGCGGTTAACCCGGCTTATTCATCAGGGGGTGCCTGAAGGGTTGGCAGGAGTAGCGTAAGGTTCTGTTCTGAAGTAGGAAATTGGT
>NZ_JAZDXA010000090.1:0-2277 GCF_040170545.1 Sphingobium sp. MK2 | reverse complement strand
TATGAACGCAAGCGATCCGATCAATATTATCTGCCAAATCTTGCAGGGAGGGGGCCGTCCACATATGGCGCATCATGTCCATCGGTCTGCGCCAATGGGCGCATGGGTTCTGATCAATGCTCGTTGGTATAAGGCCTCAGGGCGACATGAACAGACGGCCGCTTTTAAGCCGCTCCGAATGCGGGCTGAACGACTGATTGTAGGGCGCAAAGCCGATGGTCTGCTTCCCTCGGCTCGATCGTCCGCTTCCGGCGGAACCGGACGTAGATCGGTTCGGCTTTTGTACGGCCGGGTCTGGTCGACTCCCGCCGGGTTAGCAGAAGACGGACTGCACCCGGGAAACGAGTATTTGGTGACGAAAAGCGAACGAAGGCCATTGGCAGCTCGCCGCTAGCTTATCGATTCCGGCATCCCAGACCCCCTGTGCAGTGTGGGGGCGGAATTCCCGCGACAGCATAAAAGCGCGCTCTAATTTTGATATCTTCCTCAGATTGGCAAGAATGGTCAAATCTGTAGACTGACCCCAAAGCTCACCTCTGGAGACTCCGAATGCCCCGCGTAGCGCTGTATGCCCGCTATTCCGACGACAAGCAGAGCCCTGCATCCATCGACGACCAGTTTTTGATATGCCGTGAACAAGCGGCGCGCGAAGGCTGGAGAATTGTCGCCAACTATAAGGATGCAGCGATCTCCGGCGCGAGCGTCATACTCCGTCCCGGCATCCAGTCACTTTTGCAGGATGCGCAGATGGGGCGCTTCGACATTCTGCTTGCCGAGGCGTTGGATCGCGTGTCGCGCGACCAGGCCGACGTCGCCACGCTTTACAAGAATCTCCAGTTCGCCGGCGTGAAGATCGTCACCCTGGCCGAGGGTGAAGTTTCTGAACTGCATGTCGGCCTCAAGGGCACTATGAACGCGCTGTTCCTCAAGGATCTTGCAAAGAAGACCCATCGCGGTCTGCGCGGCCGCGTCGAGAAGGGCAAATCCGGGGGCGGGCTTTGCTTTGGCTATGACGTCGTGCGGCGCTTCTCCAGCGAAGGCGAACCGGTCCACGGTGAGCGCAGCATCAATGCCGCCGAAGCTGAAGTCATTCGCCAGGTTTTCCGACAGTTCGCCAACGGGCTCAGCCCCCACGCAATTGCCTGCCGCCTGAATGACTCCGGGATTTCAGCACCAACGGGCAAGCTCTGGACATCGACCACGATCCGCGGCCACGTAAAGCGCGGCACCGGCCTGCTCAACAATGAACTCTATATCGGCAAGCTCGTCTGGAACCGGCTGCGCTATCTGAAGAACCCGCAAACCGGCAAGCGGGTCTCCCGCATCAATCCCAAATCCGAATGGATTGTGACCGAGGTTCCTGACCTGCGGATCGTGGATGAAGAACTCTGGCAGGCCGTGAAGGCGAGGCAAGAGAATATCGCGATCCAATATGCCGACGTCATCGAGGCAACCCGCTCCGCCCATACAGCTCTTAATCGCACGCATCGCCCGAAAAGCCTACTCTCCGGCCTGGTTTACTGCGGCTGCTGCGGCGGTCCTTATTCCCTTCGCGGGCAGGGGCGGTTTGCCTGTTCGAACCATGTTGATACGAAAAGCTGCTCGAACGGGCATAGCATTACGCGCGACAAGCTGGAATCGCGCGTCCTTGATGGTCTGCGCGATCGCATGATGACCCCCGAAGTCGCGGCAGAGGCCATTCGAACCTATGTCGACGAGAGCAACCGGATCAACCACCAGCGCCGGGCGTCAGAAATCGCCGATCAAACTGACCTGCAGAAAGTCCTCAAGTCGATCAAGGGGGTCGTCAAGCTGGCCGAAGAAGGCAAAGGCACGCGCACGCTTGTCGATCATTTGCTGGAGCTGGAAGCGCAGGAGGATGCGATCCGCGCACGGCTCGCCGCGGCACCGGCGGATGTGCCCGACATCCATCCCAACATCTCCGAGATATATCGGCGCAAGGTCGAGCGACTGACGCATGCACTATCGCAGCCGGAAGAGCGCCAGGAATCCGCTGATGCGTTGCGGGCACTGATCGAGCGCATCGAGCTCACGCCCGGCGCGAAACGCGGTGCGATCAACGCCATGCTGTACGGCGAGTTTGGCAGGATCCTGGAGTGGATCGAACAGCGTCGATTGGCCGAGAATGCACAAAGCCCCGGCGCTTTCGCGTCGGGGCTTTGTGGAATGTCGGTTTCGGTGGTTGCGGGAGTAGGATTTGAACCTACGACCTTCAGGTTATGAGCCTGACGAGCTACCGGGCTGCTCCATCCCGCG